>JALWTJ010000499.1 GCA_027082895.1 Hyphomicrobiales bacterium
CCCCCACCCTGCTGCTCGGCACGACATGGCCCCGGGCCACCCCCGCCGCAACCAAAGTGCTTGATGGCGACAGCTACCGGTTCGGCAATGACCACATTGTCATCCGCCCGGTGCACCACGCCAGCCTCGTCCTGTCCATCAACGGCACCATCATTCATGTGGATCCCATGGGCAAGAGCTCCCGGTTTGACGGGCTGCCCCCGGCCGACCTGTTCCTGGTCACCCATGAACATTTCGATCATTACGATCCCGTCACCCTGCGCACCATTCGCCGCCCCGGCACGCCCCTCTTCACCAATCCCGCCGTGGCCGCCATGCTGCCCGATGACCTGAAACCGGGCGCCCAGGCCATGGCCAATGGCGACACGCAACAGATGAACGGATTTTCCATCACCGCCGTCCCTGCCTACAACACCACCCCCGACCGGCTGCAATTTCATCCCAAGGGCCGCGACAACGGCTACATCCTGACTCTGGACAATGCCCGCATCTACATTGCCGGCGATACCGAAGACATTCCCGAAATGCGGCAGCTGAAAAACATCGATATCGCCTTCATCCCCATGGTTCTGCCCTGGACCATGGACGTGGAACATGCCGCCGACGCCGTAGGCGATTTCCTGCCTGCAACCGTTTATCCCTACCATTACGGCTCCAGTGACACCGCCCGTTTCAAAACCCTGGTCGAAGCAAACACCAGCGCCGTGAATGTGCGCCTTCACGACTGGTATGCCGCCTGAAACCAAGCAGGCATGCCCATCGCCCCTTTGGGCTTGACTCCGGCCCGTTTTTCTTGACATAACGCGCTCCACTGATTGCGTGACCGTTTCCGGTCGCGTTTTTGTTTGAACCAATTGCAGTTCGAGGCTCCGGACATCAGGGCACATGTGCTCTTGACGTCGCCAAAGTTCACACGCACCCGCGCGTGACGCCGCAGGACGCGCCAGCAACACCAGAAGGAACCGGGCAGACCGACCCGTTAAGAAAAAATGTTCGCAATCATCAAGACCGGCGGCAAGCAGTACAAGGTTGCAGCCGATGACACCATCCGCATCGAAAAACTTGACGCCAGCGCCGGGGACACGGTCACCTTTGACCATGTGCTCATGCTTGGAAAGGACGACGACATCACCCTTGGCACCCCCCTCGTGGAGGGCGCAACGGTGGTTGGCGAGCTGGTCGAACAAGCCCGCGCCAAAAAGATCATCGTGTTCAAGAAGAAGCGTCGCCAGAAATACCGGCGCACCCAGGGCCATCGCCAGCACCTGTCGGTCGTGCGCATCACCGACATCCTGACCGGGGGCAAGAAGCCCGCAGCAAAGAAACCGGCCGCAAAGAAGGCAGCGCCAAAGGCCGAAAAGCCCGCCGCAGCCAAGACGGAAATCGTTGACGACCTGAAACGGATCTCGGGCGTCGGACCGGTTCTTGAAAAGAAACTGAACGATCTGGGCATTACCTCTCTCAAGCAGGTAACCGCGTTCACCAAGGAGGATATCGAGCGGATCGATGATGCCCTGTCATTCAAGGGTCGCATTGAACGTGAAAACTGGGTACAACAGGCCAAGGATCTTCTGGCCGGCACAGCCAAGAAATAGAATTCGGAGCGTTTGAACCATGGCACATAAGAAAGCAGGCGGCTCATCCCGCAACGGTCGCGATACCGCCGGTCGGCGTCTTGGCGTAAAGAAGTTCGGTGGCGAAGCCGTCATTCCGGGCAACATCATCATTCGCCAGCGCGGCACCAAGTGGCATCCGGGTGAAAATGTCGGCATCGGCAAGGATCACACGATCTATGCCCTTGTGAACGGCAACGTGCAGTTCACCACCCGCCGCGGTGGACGAACCTACGTGTCCGTAACCCCGGCAGACGCCCCCAAAAAGGTGGCAGCAGAATAACGGTAAGGATCTGACACATTCCCTGCCGGTGACAGCAACCTCCCCGGCAAGGACTTCTGGATCAGCCAGATAAGGTCAGGAAACGCCAGAGAACCAGAAGGGGAGACCGGATCACCGGCTCCCCTTTTTTCTTTGGAGTTGACCCCGATGACCATTGCCCGCCTGATCAAGATGCTGCCCGATCCTGTCACGACGGAACGGCTGGTGCTGCGCCAGCCCAACATGGCGGATGCCCCCGCCCTTCATCGGCTGGCCAACAACCACGACATTCACGAAATGCTGGCCCGTCTGCCCCATCCCTATACAAGGGCCCATGCGGTGGATTTCATCACCAACTTTGCCCGCTCCCGCACCGAGCACGCCTATGCCATCACTTCCCGGGATGACGATTTTCTGGGCGTGATCGGCCTGCATCTGCCCGAACAGGAATCCGACATGCAAACTTGCGGACAAAGCACCAGGCAATCCAGCCGGAAAACCATCCCGGAACTGGGCTACTGGCTGGGACAACCCTATTGGGGCAACGGTTATGCCACCGAGGCGGTCAGGGGCCTGCTCGCGGCAGCGCGCAAGGTCGGCATTACCGCCATTTCCGCCCGCGCCATGACCTGCAACACCGGATCCATCAACGTGCTTCTCAAGGCAGGTTTCATCATTAGCGGACAGACGACCGCCGACTGCGGACAGCACCGAAACACGCAGCAGACGATCCTGAACTGGGAGGCCGGAACATGAACATGCAGACACCCGAAGCACAATTGATCGAACTAACCCCCCTCAGCCTGTCCGATGCGGACTGGATCACCCAGGGCCTGAGCACGTTCGATGTGGCCGGAAATCTGACAGTTCCCCACCCCTATTCCCTTGCCGATGCCCATCTGTGGCTGACGGGAACGGAATTCTGGAAACATCCGGATAACCTGCGCCTGAAGATTTCCCACCCCGGAGAGGGGGGCATTGGCGTGGTATCCATACGGAAGGTGGAAAACATGCCAACGCTGGGT
>JALWTJ010000500.1 GCA_027082895.1 Hyphomicrobiales bacterium
GCTTCAAACTCGTATGGTTAATCCATTGTTGTCCCTCGTGGTTAAAATTGACTTAAGTGGTTCTGCTTTGCCTTACTCGCGGCAAAAGAGGAGCGGCGTGCGCGTATCGAACTGTTTCGGGGCATGCAAAATCAGACCATATTTTGATTTTGGTAACCTTTATCAAACACAAATAATGCGGGCCGGTTGTCTGCGGACGCCCTTGGTCATGTCGGGGTGATGCAGGCGGTGCTGGTTCCATATTCGCAATATTTTCAAATGCTTATGTGTTTGTTTTCGGTTGAGTTGAGGATGCGTGACTGATGGTTGATACCGCGAAAGATCCGAATGCTCACCAGGATGTACCCGATGCATTGTCCGGGGTTTCCGGTGGTGACAATTCGGGGGAGTCCGCCGGGGCTGGTGTCACAAACGCAAATAATCCGGAGCAGAACAGCCGGGATGATTCCGGCGCCAGCAGTGCTCTTGCAGCGGTGGCTGATGCCCTGCCCGGATCGGGAAATGTCATTACCAAGCCGGAGGCGGGCCAGACCGTCTATGTTGAGGCGGGGGACGCGCAGCAGATCCAGTTTGCCTTCAACCTGGATTCGGCAAGTGTTCACCTGAGTGATGTTGATCTGGTTATTTCCTTTGATGATGGCGCCAAGATCGTTCTGGTGGAATTTGGTCTTCTGATTGCAGCGGATCTGGCGCCCCAGATGAGCTTTGACGGGGTGGTAACGCCGGGACAGAAGCTGATTTCGGAGGTGGGTAATTTTCAGAGCACGGACGAGGAACAACGTGCCTTTACGTCCATGGATCAGACATCGGATGTCAAATCCGATACCCAGGACCAGAGCAAAAGCGCAAAGAGCCAACAGTCAGCGGCAGACGGGCAATCCCAGAGTGAACCGCAGCAACAGCAGCAGAACCCTGACAAGAAACTGATCGATGACAAGAAGGGGGACTCGTTCAACGAGTTTGACCGTTCCAATGTCAGCGACAAGGTAGGGGCGGACGAGCCGGGCAAGTTCCAGGAAGACGGTTCTTCTTCTTCCTCGTCCTCTGGTATCAGCAATGTTCTTCCCGATTCGGAAATCAGTCTGCGGGTGCTGGGTCTGGTCGAGCAACGCAATTCCATCATGGCGGATGGGCGGACCCTGATCGAGGGGGCCACAGCCACCCCACCGGCGGACACCGATCCTTCCTATGCCGTCCAGTCGGCGGTGGAAACCGTTACCGGGACCAGCGGAGCCGACGTGATCTATGCCGATCGGCTCGATTATGCGCCCAGCGGCACCAGTTCGCGGTTGCTGGAAGTGACCCTTGATCTTCCCTTCAAGAACTGGACGCCCTCCTCTCTTACGGTTACCGGCTTGCCGCCGGGCATGAAGATTCTCAATGCCACGGAAACCGACAAGGGTTATCAGGTGCAGCTGACGGAAGAAACGGCGCTGCTGCACACGCTGGACCTGAATTTTACCATGCCCACGGACGGCGCCGAGAAGGACAGCAACGGCTTTTATAATATCGATGCCATTTCCATCGAATATACGCTGGTTGATCCCCGCGGAGCACTTGGCCGTTCCCAGGCGACCGCCGACCTTGGCTTGCGCGAAGTGCTGTCGGAGAGTGACCTGCAATATATCGATCCGGCGACCGGTCACGTGGTGACGGCCATTGCCGCGGATCCGCCCGGCAACATCGTCAATGCCGGAGGGGGTGACGATGAGATATATGCCGCCGCGGGGGCGGACCGGATTGACGGCGGTACCGGTTCCGATCTGGTATCCTATGCCATTTCCAGCCGAGCGGTCGATGTGAATCTTGGGGCCCATACGGCGTCGGGGGGGTATGCAAAGGGGGATGTTCTGACCGGGGTGGAAAACCTGGAAGGTTCCAAGTTTTCTGACAAGCTGACCGGGGATGGGGGAGCCAACCGGCTGGTCGGTCTGAAAGGTTCTGACGTGCTGGATGGCGGTGCGGGTATCGATACGGCCGATTATGCAAAATCCGATGCGGCTGTTACCGTGGACCTGTCCCTTGGGGTTGGCCTTGGCGGGGATGCCCAGGGCGACAGCTTGACCAATATTGAAAATCTCGTCGGATCGGACCATGCGGATCGGCTGATCGGGGATGCCAATGCCAACCGGTTGGAGGGCGGCAAGGGGAACGATACGATTTCGGGTCGTGGGGGGGCGGATACGCTTCTTGGCGGTGAGGGGATCGACACGCTGGATTATTCGGCGTCTTCCGCTGCCGTGAACATCAACCTGTCCACCAGTTTTGCTGCGGGCGGGGATGCGGCGGGGGACAGCTTTTCCGGTTTTGAGAGTATAACCGGAACGGCGCTGAATGATACCCTGACCGGGGATGCGGACGCCAACCGGCTCGAAGGGGGAGCCGGCAACGATACTCTGAGCGGACTGGCGGGAAATGACACTCTTGTTGGCGGTGCCGGTAACGACATTTTGCAGGGTGGTACCGGGGCGGATGCCCTGGATGGCGGCAGTGGCACTGATCTTGCCGACTATACGGGATCGGGTGCCGGGGTGAATGTGGACCTGCTCTCAGGTGTGGGAACCGGAGGCGATGCCCAGGGCGATACTCTGACCGGTGTTGAAAATCTGGACGGATCGGCTTTTGCCGACAGCTTGACGGGCAATCATGCGGACAATGTGCTGCGTGGCAATGGCGGAGATGATCTTCTTGTCGGTGGGCAGGGGGCCGATGATCTGCAGGGGGGCGCGGGCAGTGATACCGCCGGCTATCAGGGTTCCGCGACCGGGGTCAGCGTCAATCTTGCCACGGGAACCGGTTCGGGCGGGGACGCGGCCGGGGACAGCTTTTCTTCCATCGAAAACCTGTCCGGTTCGGCCCATGACGATGTCCTGACCGGAGATGCCGCTACCAACAGG
>JALWTJ010000501.1 GCA_027082895.1 Hyphomicrobiales bacterium
CCCGTGGAAGGGGGAGCAACCAGCGGCCCCAGCCGGGATTCGATCTCGGCGCGGTCGGGTCGTTTTCCCCGCTTGTGGGTATCCAGCGCCTTGCGCATGCGCCCGACATGTTCGGGACGGGTGCCACAGCAGCCACCAATGATGCGGGCGCCTACGTCAATGGCCAGCCGGGCATAATCTTCCATCAGGTCCGGCGTGCCCGAATATTGTACCGCATCACCCTTGACCCGCGGAATGCCTGCATTGGCCTTGGCAATGACCACCGGACAATCCGGCACCGCCGTCACGTCCAGCAACGCGAACAGCAGGTCGGAGGCCCCGACACCGCAATTGGAACCGATGGCAATGGGGGGAGGGGATTTTTCCAGCATGGACCGGGCAAACCCTTCTGGGGTCAACCCCATCATGGACCGTCCCGCCGTATCGAAACTGACGGTTGCCGTGCAGGGCAATCCCACTTCCGCCGCCGCCTCCATGGCCGCGTTGATTTCTTCGGGGGCCGACATGGTTTCAATCCATGCAACATCGGCGCCCCCCTTTTTCAGCCCCGCAATCTGTTCGGCAAAAACCTCCACCGCCCGCTCGTAGGTAAGCTCCCCAAGGGGCGCGAACAGATCGCCGGTCGGGCCAACAGACCCCGCAATCACGATGTCACGCCCCGATTTTGCTGCGGTCTGTGCCGCAATCTCCGCCGCCCGGGCATTGATTTCCTCCACCCGATCATCCAGATCATGCAGGTGCAGCCGGCGGGCCGAGGCCCCGAAACTGTTGGTAACAAGAATATCCGAGCCCGCATCGATAAAGGATTGATGCAGGGCAACAATATTTTCCGGCCGTTCGAAATTCCAGATTTCCGGCGCCATTCCCGATGTAAGGCCCATGTCGAACAGATTGGTTCCTGTCGCGCCATCCGCCAAAAGGAATTCTTTTTTTTCAAGCAATTGAACAAGTTTATTCATGTGACTTCCTGAATGATCTGGCGGGAAAACTGCGGTTTGAACGACATGATATAAAGATATCTTTATATGATTTGCGCGAACGGGGCAAGCAGTCCCGTCGCAAAAAGAGGCAGACATGGCACGAGGTTTTTCCCGAACGGCAGGGGGCAGTTGCGTTCACACAGAAAAATGAACGCGCGGCCCCACGATTTGCCGGCCGGAACGCAACCGATTGCCCCCCTCTCACACGGCACCCAAAATAACGTTCCGAATCGGCTGATCCTCGTGGGTCCAAGCATGGCAGAATTCCGTTAACCTGCCCTCAACCATGCCAACAGAGGTTCCACCTAACCTTTGGGATTTGAGATAAACTGCGCCGGTCTTGCACGCAGGTTCATCCATGAAAACAGACCATCTACGCCAGCCCATTGCTCGTTTCGCCCTGCAGGCAGCAGCCCGCGGTGCCGGTCGTCATCTTGTCCTTGGCGCTGTTGCGCTGACCCTGCTGACCCTTTCCGCATGCTCGGGAGGCAACAGCCTTTTTGGCAGCAATGACGGCACCATCAACGATCAGAGCAAGTTTTCCGTTTCCGCCTATGGCGTGGCCGCCTCGCCGCGCGTAACCCGCTCCCGCGCCATTCGCAAGGGGGGAGGGCGCTACATGGTCGGCCAGCCCTACAAGGTTGCAGGACGCTGGTACCGACCAGCCGAAAACCGCGCCTATGACGAAACCGGCATTGCCTCCTGGTACGGACCCAATTTCCATGGCCGCCTGACCGCCAACGGCGAAACATTTGACCAGTTCGCCCTGACCGGTGCCCACCCGACCTTGCCGCTTCCCTCCTATGTGCGGGTAGAAAACCTGTCCAATGGCCGCTCGACCATCGTTCGCATCAACGACAGGGGACCCTTTGCCCGTGACCGGCTGATCGACCTGTCGCGCCGGACGGCAGAAGTGCTGGGATTCATCCGCAACGGCACCGCACGGGTGCGGGTGACCTATGTGGGGCCGGCGCCCCTTGAAGGGGATGACACGAATTTTCTGGTAGCCAGCATCAACACCAATGGCGCGCCGGTTCCCCTCCCATCCGTTCAGCACACCGTTCGTAACAGCATCATCAGCCGCCAGAATGGAGGCCTTCTGGGCGCAGTTACGGGGGCCGTGACCAACCTTTTTTCCTACGCAGAAGGGGAGCAGGGGGCCGAACTGATCAATGGGGCCCATGCCGCGGTCAATCAGGTAGCAACAAGCGTTCCCCAACTTGATGCGTGGCGGCAGAAGGTGCAGGGGATAGAACTGGACGAGCCGGTGCAACTGGGTATGTTCGCCGATGGTCCGATGGCCCTTGAAATTGCCCGTCGCTTTGCCCTTCTGGGAGCGGTGAATATTGAACCGGCGGCACGGAACACCCGCAAGGTTTCCCTTTCCCTGACCAGCCTGAAACCGGGCGTCCTGCCTGAAGATATCACGGAACTTGCCCGCCAGTTGCGGCTGGAACTTCCTTCTGCGCTCTGAACCCGTTTCCACTGACCTGTTCGCCCCCGCCGTACCCGGTGCGCAAAAAGAACAACGCGCGACCATTGCCCCGACCGCGCCGATTAATCATAATCATGCCCGGATTGGGCTCCATGTAGATGTTGAGTTTGCTTTGACTTAGGATCATGCTCACTGGCGATGCGTAACTGGCAGGGTGATTCTCATATGTTTCCGTGGAGACTGACGCGCAGAATATCTCTTGTTTTCGTTGTCACCATCGCCTGGTTCACGCTGCTGCTCCTTCCTGCGGTGGCCCAGCTGAACTTTTCTTCCAAGGCCCGCTTCGCCATCCTGATGGACTATGAGTCCGGCACCGTTCTTTATCAGAAGGATGCCGATGCGCCCATGGAGCCGGCCAGCATGGCCAAGCTGATGACCCTTGCCGTCGTGTTCGAGCAGTTGAAGGCAGGCAGCCTGTCC
>JALWTJ010000502.1 GCA_027082895.1 Hyphomicrobiales bacterium
CGATAAAGGGACTGTATCTGAACGCGGGCTGGGGAACGGGTGGCTTCAAGGCTACGCCGGGGGCCGGGCATCTGCTCGCCCACACCATTGCCACCGACGCGCCTCATCCCATCAACGCCCCCTTTGGTCTTTCCCGTTTTCAGACCGGTGACCTGATCGACGAGGCCGCTGCGGCGGCCGTTGCCCATTAGGAGTTCGTCCCATGCTGCTGATCCATTGTCCCTATTGCAAGGAAGCCCGCCCGGAAATCGAATTCCTGTGCAAGGGGGAAGCCTATCTGGCCCGTCCCCGGAACCCTGATGATGCCGAATGGGAAGCCTTTCTTTATCTGCGCCGCAATCCCCGCGGCCTGCACATGGAACGCTGGGTGCATGCACACGGGTGCGGGCGCTTTTTCAACGCTGTTCGTCACACGGTTCAGGACCGGATTCTGGCTACCAGCCCCGCCGGGACACCCCCGCCCGATCTTGACAAGCTGCAGGAGCAGGGCAAATGAGTGCGTTCCGGCTTGAGCGTGGCGGGCGCATCGACCGCACCAGACCCCTGCAGTTTACCTTTGATGGCAGACGGTGCACGGGCTTTGCCGGTGACAGCCTGGCTTCTGCCCTCCTGGCCAACAATATTCATTTTGTCGGCCGCTCCTACAAGCTGCACCGGCCACGCGGCATCATGTCGGCAGGCAGCGAGGAAGCAGCGGCCCTGGTGGCAATAGACCGCGGCACGGGGCGCGTTGATCCCAATGTGCGCGCCACCACCCAGCCGCTGTTTGACGGGCTCGTGGCCCGTCCCCAACATTGCTGGCCGTCCCTGAAATGGGATATTGGGGAACTGACCCGCCTTGGCGCGCCCCTGTTTTCCGCCGGTTTCTATTACAAGACCTTCATGTGGCCCCCCAGCTGGTGGAAACGCATCTATGAACCCTTTTTGCGCAAGAGTGCCGGGCTGGGCCGGGCGCCCACCGATCTGGACCCGGACCGCTACGCAAGCCTGAACATGCATTGCGACCTTTTGATTGTGGGGGCCGGTCCGGCCGGGCTGGCAACGGCCCTGCACCGGGCACAGGATGCGCAGTGCCGCATCATTGTGGTGGACGAACAGGACGAACCGGGGGGCTGTCTGCTGTCCGAACCGACCATCGAACTGGACGGCACCCCTGCATCCGGCTGGTTGCAGCAGGCGCTGGACCAACTTGAGCAGATGCCCAACGTGACCCTGCTTCCCCGTACCACGGCCTTTGGTTATTACGAGGACAATCTTGTGGGCCTTGCCAGCCGCCTGGCCGATCACCTGTCTGCTGGTCAGCTCGATGCCATGCCGGACCTGCCCCGTGAACGCCTGATCAAGGTGCGGGCCCGTGAAGTGGTGCTGGCAACCGGCGCCATCGAGAGGCCCCTTGCCTTTTCCGGCAATGACCGGCCGGCCATCATGCTGGCCGAGGCCGCGCGCACCTACCTGAAACGCTACGGGGTTGCAGTGGGGCGCACCTGTGTGGTGGCAACGCGTCATGATTCCGCCTATGGGGCGGCCTTTGATCTGCACGATGCCGGCATAACCATCCCCGCCATTGTCGAGGAACGCAGCGCGGTTCCCGCCCATTTGCTTGCCCTGGCACAAAGCCGCGGCATTCGCGTGTTGGCGGGCCATGAAGTTGTCAAGACGACCGGTCGGTTTGGCGTGACATCCGTCAGTGTTTCCCAAACCGGCAGCAATGGGCAGCCGGAACGCATAGGCTGCGATGCGGTGCTGGTGAGCGGGGGCTGGACCCCCACCATTCACCTTTTTTCCCAGAGCCGGGGGCAGGTGCGCTGGAGCGAAACCCTTGGCGCGGCCATTCCCGGCACGCCGCTTCAGAACATTTCCTGTGTCGGGGCCTGCAACGGTGATCTGGCCCTTGCCGATCTTCCCGGCGTCACGGTGGTCGAAACCCGCCAGACCGGTGCCGGAGGCTCCACCGATACCGTTGCGGCCACAACGACCCCTCCGGCCCCCATATCCGGGTCGGCCTTCGTGGATTTCCAGCATGACGTCAAGGCTGAGGATATCGAACTGGCCGTGCGGGAAGGATTCCATTCCATCGAGCACATAAAGCGTTACACCACCACCGGCATGGCTACCGACCAGGGCAAGACTTCCAATATCAACGCGCTTGGGGTCGCTTCCCGGGAACTGGACAGGCCCATGTCTCAAATCGGCCTGACCACGTTCCGCCCCCCCTATACGCCGGTGACCTTTGGCACTCTTGCGGGCTTGTCCCGGGACGGGTTGCTGGAGCCGATACGCAGGGCGCCGACCCATGAATGGGCCCGAAGCAATGGCGCGGTGTTCGAGCCGATTGGCCCCTGGCTGCGCGCCCGCTATTTCCCCCGCAACGGGGAAACCATGGCGCAGGCCGTGGCGCGGGAATGCCGGGCCACCCGGCAGGCCATCGGTATTTCCGATGCCTCTACCCTGGGCAAGATCGAGGTGGTGGGCCCTGATGCGGCCACATTCCTGGATCGGTTCTACACCAACCCTCTGCTGAAACTGCCCGTGGGGCGGTGCCGCTATGTGCTGGCCCTGGGCGAAGACGGCTTCATATATGATGATGGTATCGTGGCTCGCCTCGACACGGACCGTTTCCATGTAACCACCACCACCGGTGGAGCGGCCCGCGTGTTCCTGAACATGCAGGATTATCTGCAAACCGAATGGACGGATCTGGATGTCTGGTTGACCTCCATCACCGAGCAATGGGGCGTGATTGCCCTGAACGGGCCCAGGGCCCGTGACCTGCTGGCGCCCCTTCTGCCGGATATCGAACTGGAGGAGGAAACCTTCCCCCACATGTCGGTGCGCGAAGGGCGGATCCTGGATATGCCCCTGCGGCTGTTTCGCGTCAGCTTTACCGGTGAA
>JALWTJ010000503.1 GCA_027082895.1 Hyphomicrobiales bacterium
GGGTGACATAAAGCACCGGCACCTTGAGATGATCGAACACCTCCCCCATCATCAAAAGCAGATCGTTACGCGATGCACTGTCAAGAGCGCTCAAGGGCTCATCCAGCAGCATCAGGCGTGGCTGGCCGGCCAGGGCCCTTGCCAGCATGACCCGTTGTTGTTCCCCCCCGGACAGACCTGCGACAGGCCGCTCCAGCAAGGGGGTGCATCCCGTACGCTCGACCAGATCCTCGGACACCCTGTTTCCGCGTGCGCCCAGGGCGATATTGCGCGCCACCGACAGGTGGGGAAGCAGCAGGGGCGTCTGGAACACCATGCCGATCCGGCGCCGGTGAACCGGCAGCCAGACACGACGCTGACTGTCAAACCAGACCTTGCCCTCCAGTTCCGTTCGCCCCTTCCTTGCCCGCTCAAGTCCCGCAATCAGGCGCAACAGGGAAGATTTACCCGCCCCGGAACGCCCCACCAGCGCAGTAACCCCCCGCTCCAGTTCCCCGGACGCCGTGAGCGAAAAATCACCCTGCCTGTGACAGAAGGAAAAGCGCAGCATCACCCACTCACCGCCCTGCCCTGTTCGAAAAACGCGCCACCAGAACCTCGCTGAGGACCACAGCGCTTACCGAAATGCCCACCGAAATGGCACTGAGAACAAACACCATCTGCCCGTTTCCCGGCGATTGCAGGGTTGAAAAGATCGCCAGGGACAGGGTACGGGTCTCCCCCGGAATATTGGCAACGAAGGTGATGGTGGCACCAAACTCCCCCAGCGCCTTGGCAAACCCCAGCACCACCCCCGCAACGATGCCGGGCAGGGCCAGTGGCAGATCGAGAATGAGCAGCCGCTTCACCCCCGAATGCCCAGCCACCCGCAGCGCCTCGTGCAGGCGCGGATCCACATTTTCCAGGGCAATGCGAATGGGCCGCACGATCAGCGCAAAGGCCACCAGCCCCGCCGCCAGTGCCGCCCCGGTCCAGCGGAAACCAAGTTCAAGCCCCATGGCGGAAAGAAACTGCCCCGCCGCCCCCTTGGGGCCAAACACATGCAGCAGGATCAGCCCCGTGACCACCGGTGGCATGACCAGGGGCAGCAGCACGAGAGCAGAAAGCAGGGATTTGCCGAAAAACCGGCCCCGCGCCAGCAGGTAGGCAACGCCAAAAGCCAGGGGCAGAACCCCGGCAACGCCCACAACAGCAACCTTGAGGGACAACAAAGCTATCTGGGTCAGATCGTTCATGACCCCGCTGCCCCCGGCGTCAGATAGCCATAGGAACGTTCCACCCGCACCGCCTCTTCACTCCCCAGAAAGGAAATGAATTCCTGTGCCCACATCTCCCGTTGCCGGTCCTCCGGCTGCGGTCGGTAGCTGGCATGGTAGATGATGGGGTCATGCAGAGAAGGGTCGATATCCAGCACAACGGGCAGATCGGATCCCACCACATCCGTACGATAAACGATCCCCAGACGCGCCGCCCCCGCTATCACCAATTGCAGGGCCCCGCGCACATCGCTTGCCGGGGCAATTCGTGCCGCAAGCCCGTCCCACACCCCTGCCGCCTGCAATGCCTGGCGCGCATAAATGCCCGCCGGTACATAATCGGGATCGCCCATGGCCAGCCGCCCCTCTCCCAACGCATCGGCCAGATCCCCAAGCCCCCCCAGCGCCGAAACGGACCCGTCCGATGCCACAACCACCAGCCGGTTGGCAAATACGGGCACGGAAGCGCTGAAACCGGCCTGCTCGGTAACGAACGTCCCCCATTCCCGGTTTGCCGAAATGAACATGTCCGCCGATGCACCGGCAACGATCTGCTGGGCCAGCGTTGCCGTTCCCGCTGCCACAACCACCATCTCCACGTCACCGCGCTGCTCGAAGACCCGCGAAAGATCTTCCATGACATCCACCAGGCTGGCCGCAACAAAAACGTGCAACCGGACCGGTGCTGCTGAAACCCCATTGGCCCATGCGACCGCAGCAAGCAGCATCGCCAACAGGAAGTTTACCATCTTTGTCAGAACCGCCTTAGCCAGCAGACGCGCCCCCGCGCCACCCGACCCGGCGGCTACCGCATCCCTTCTGCCAGAGCGGGGAAAAATCACGCTCATCCGCCCTGCCGCGCCGCGCGGGCAAGCTTCTCGATGGCTCCGAAATCACCTTTCTGCACCAGGTCGGCCGGTGCCACCCAACTGCCCCCGACACAGACCACGTTGGAAAGAGACAGGTAGGCACCCATGTTTTCCGGCGAAATTCCCCCGGTGGGACAAAATTCCAGATCCGAAAGAGGCGACATGAATGCCTTGAGCACCTTTACCCCCCCCAGCGCCTCGGCCGGGAAAAATTTCAGGAACGAATAGCCCGCCCGGGCAGCAGCCATCGCTTCGGTGGGCGAACCTACACCCGGCAACAGGGGAATGGAAACGGATTGCGCATCTTCCAGCAGATAGGCGGGCGCCCCCGGCGACACCATGAACTGGCAGCCCGCATCCTCGCTCTGGCGCATGTGCGTGGCGTGTCGGACCGTTCCCGAACCGACAATGGCCCCCTCGACCCGGGCCATTTCCGCCATCACGGCCAGCGCATTGGGCGTACGCAGGGTTACTTCGAGCACATTCAGCCCCCCCGCCACCAGTGCCTCGGCCAGGGGCCGGGCCCGGGAAACATCATCAAGAACCAGAACGGGAATGACCCGTGCCGCCCTGACCTGCTGCTTGAGCTGTTCAATATCCTGAGACAATGTCACACATCCCGTTTCTGCATGCGCCCCTGGGCTGGGGAAAAGGAACCGGTTGCAACGGCCCGCAACGTTCTTACCACACCCGAAGCCAGAAAAAACCCGGCACCGCCATCAGGCAGTGCCGGGTCCACGATACCATGCCGCACGATCAGGCCAG
>JALWTJ010000504.1 GCA_027082895.1 Hyphomicrobiales bacterium
CGGTACTGGGCATGGCCGTCACTTGGGTTGAATTGCAACTGCTCTCACCCTAGGGGCTTTTGGTTAAGCAGTTGTAAGTGATCTGGCAGAGCAACGGGTTTGCGCAACGTTTTTTGTGTGTTGCCAGAGCAGGGGGTGCTGGCCGTGCAGATCGGGATCAGGAGGGGTCGCGACCACCGTCAATGACCGCAAGATGGGCGTAGCGGCGGGCCGAAAATCCGTGGACCCTGGCCGATACCGGGGCAATCCGGTGGTTGCGGGCATCCACCACGTCATCGGCGAATGTGGCAGGTGCCTTGCCCGTATCCAGAAAACTGCTCCGGGCGGACAGGTCATCGGGCCAGATGAGGCGCAGGCCGGAAATACGCTGGTCAATGATGGGCTGGGCGCCGAACCAGTAGGGTTCGTCGGTAGCCGACATGGCACCAAGGATCCGGTTGGTGGAGGAGCCATTGTGACGCAGCGGCAGCAGGATGGTTTCAAAATGCATCTTGTTGTTGGACTGGGATGTTCCCTCGAAGGTAATCAGGGCAACGGCATGATCTTCGGTCACTGCCTTGATCAGGGTCTTGATCGCGTCCCGGTCGCGGTTGTTCCACAGCGTTTCAAAGGAACGCCCCTTGAGTTCGCGGCAATAGGCGGAACACAGATGGGAGCCGGCGAGCCGGAAGGTGAAATCGCTGTTGTCCCGTGTCTCAAGAATGAAGGTATTGGACAGGGCATGGCGAATCCGGGTTGGATCCACATTCTTGCGTTCGGGGGCGCTACGGGCGCCGCGCAGTTCGTTCCAGTAGTTGAACAATGTGCGTGTGGAGGGGTGCTGCATGTGATCCACGTGTCCCTGACTGGTTGGCATTTTTGACGCGGCGAATTCTTCACATCGCAGTCTGTGGGCGCATTCTGGCAAAAGCCGGGACAAAAATCGCCATTAATCAATCATTAAGGTTAACGGAGCAGCGCAAATGTTGATAAGTGATGCAAACGGGGCCGTTTACGGGCGTCCTGATGTGGAAAACGGGCCGGGCGGCAGGGCATTTCCGGGGCGCGAACAGGCCGAATACGGGGAGAATACGGGTGCTTCAGAAAAATGACGGGGCCGGGGCAGCGGGCAGGGAACCGGTATTTCACGTTCCGGGGGGCGTCAGCTTCCTCGTGATCCTGCTGCTGGTCATTCATGTGGCCTTTTCGTTTGCGCTGGACGAACAGGGCAAGCTGGATGTGTGGGTGTGGTTTGGCTACATCCCCGCCCGCTTTACAGAACCGGGCATTCCGGGGGGGCTGTTGCCCCTTTTGTGGACCCCTTTCACCCACGCCTTTCTGCATGGGGACTGGAGTCATGTGGGGCTGAACGTGGCGTGGCTGGCCATTTTCGGCACCCCGGTGGCGCGCCGTTACGGCACGTTTCGTTTCTGGGTGGTGTTTCTGGCCGGGGTTCTGGGGGGCGTCCTGCTCTATACCGTGCTGGAATATGGCTCGCCCGGGGTCCTTATCGGTGCATCGGGGGGGATCGCCGGGCTGACCGGAGCCTCCATGCGCTTCATCTTTCAGCCGCCGGTAGTGCTCAAGGATCCTCTGACCGGTGACATCCGGGGCGTGGGACAGAAGCTGGCCAGTCTCGGGGAAACATGGGCAAACAGGCGGGCGCGCACCTTTTCCCTGTTCTGGCTCGGTATCAATCTGGCCATTCCCGTCTATGAACATTTTGTCCGGACGCAAGGGGCCGGGATTGCCTGGCAGGCCCATGTGGGCGGATTCGTTGCCGGCCTGTTCATGCCGGACCTGATCGAATATCTGCTTCGGCAATCGTCTGGAGGAAAGTCCTGACGGCGCGATCCTTCGGGTGCGTTGCCGGATGTACCGGCGAGAAGCCGTCCGGGCTACCTGCCGTAAACCTCTTTCGGGTCGAACAGGGGGCCGGTGGTGTCGTCCGTGAGGCGAAAACCGTCGTCAGACATTTCCAGCTTGCGATAAAAGCAGCTCTTGTGCCCGGTGTGGCAGGCGGCGCCGCGCCCGGTCTGCTCCACTTCCAGCAGCAGAACGTCCTGGTCGCAATCGGTGCGCAGGGTGCGCAGTTTCTGGATTTCGCCCGAGCTTTCCCCCTTCTTCCAGAGTTTCTTGCGGGAGCGGGAATAGTAGTGGACCTGGCCGGTTTCAATCGTGCGTTGCAGTGCCTCCCGGTTCATGTAGGCGGCCATCAGAACCTGGCCGGTATCCGCCTGGCTGGCAATGGCAAGGATCAGGCCGTCCGGGTCGAAGCGGGGGGCGAACCTGTCGCCGTTCTCAAGTTGGTCCGGTGTCAGGTTGGCCGGGTCGTGCAACAGGTCCATGGGGTCCTCTTTTTTACATCTTTTCACGAAATCAGGGACAGGAAACGGCCCTGAAGTTCCGGCTGGTCATTGAAGCAGCCGGAAAATTTCTGGGTGATGGTGGTGGTGCCGGGGGTGCGTACGCCGCGCATGGACATGCACATGTGTTCCGCTTCTATCTGGATGGCGGCCCCTGCGGGTTTGAGATGGGTATCAATGGCGTTCAGAATCTGGGCGGTCAGGTTTTCCTGGGTCTGGAAGCGGCGGGCATAGGCTTCGGTCAGCCGGACCAGCTTTGACAGGCCGACCACGCCGGATCGGGGCAGGTAGGCAATGTGGACGGTGCCGAAAAAGGGCACCATGTGGTGTTCGCAATGGGTGAACAGGGGAATGTCCCGGACCAGCACCATGTCGTCATATCCGCTGATGTCGGCGAAAACCGTGCCCAGTATCTGTTCGGGGTCCTGTCCATAACCGGTGAAAAGTTCCCCATAGGAAGCGGTGACACGAGCCGGGGTATCGCGCATGCCTTCGCGATCCGGGTCGTCACCAGCCCATGCGATCAGGGTGCGTACGGC
>JALWTJ010000505.1 GCA_027082895.1 Hyphomicrobiales bacterium
ATTGATATGCATGGGGTAATCCACATATCCCACGCGTGCCGTGGGAGGAATGGTGCGGGCCATGTCATTGGTCAATGCGGCCAGCTGGCGCATGCGGGCACGGGTGGGCGCCTGGTGGTCTGGCCGGGGGGCGGTTGCGGCGGGATCATGCATTTTTCTTCACCAGCTTGCGGATCTGACGGTAAAGGTTCTCGTTTTTCCGGATCGTGTGCTTGAGGTGGTTGCGCAGCATTAGCCAGGGGGAAAGAACAACGTTCTTGACGATGGCGATGGCACAGGCCAGTCGCCACCAGCCGCGCACGCCGCGCCTTGAGGCTTCGCGCAGGCTTTCACGCAAAAAGTAGTTGTCGCCCAGATTGCGCAGGGGAATGGTTGCGATGCGCCAGAACCCGGCGGTCTTGAGATAACCCTGGGGTTCGGCACCCACGGCGCGGAAATTCAACTGGGTGCGGATGCATTTTTCGCAGGTGCCGCAATTGGTGCCGGTATGGGCATTTTCCCAGCAGACACGGATATGGGGTGCCAGGTTGGAATTTTCCACGATGAAACCGGCGCGCTGGGAGCGGGTGAAGCCGATGCCTTCGGTGTGTACGCGCAGGGATTTGCTGGACAGGTTGGGATTGGTGATGGGGTTGCATCCCCAGGGAATATCCAGATGGTCCAGCCCCTCGTCCGAGCCGACAACTGCCACATCCGCCATTCCCTGAAACTGGGCCAGACAGGCAATGATACCGGCCATGTGCTCCATGCCCCAATTGTAGCACATGACTGACTTCCAGTTGGTTTCCACCGTGGCGAGGGGGATTCCCATTTCGTCCAGAATGGCGCGGGCGCTGCCGGTTGCCTTTTCCACCGCTTCGCGATTGGAAATGTCCAGATCGAATCCGTTGATCAGCACGGCGGCGGCAGGATTGACGATGCGGCGGCCGACGCTTTTCATGTGATGGCGCAGAATGGCGAAGGTGGAATCCAGACCGCCGGAAAAGGCAAATACACCGCGTCGGTCGGTCATGACGGGGGGCTCGATTTCCCGGTCGGCGGTGATCCGGATCATGTGGTACATGTCCGGCAGCCAGACGGCCCATGTTTCCTGAAAGTCTTCCAGATTATGCAGAAGGCTGGTGCTTGCCGGTCCGCACACATGCAAGGGGCGGTTGAGCCGCATGGCGGTGAACAGGCCGGCAATGACGGCAAAATCCCAGGTTGGCAGGGGCGGGGGAAGCTCCGTGCCGGCGATCTTGAAATAGACGCTTTGCCCGTTCAGGTGCATGGTGCGCGTAAGTGTCTTGTCGGTGCGTTCTTCACTGACATGGAGCAGCAGGGGCTCGCCGGAGGCAACGGGCCTTTTCAGGGATGTCAGCAGGCTGGGCAGTGTCTTGATAGGGTTCATCGTGTCAGGGCCAGAAAGAGGGAATGGGGGGTGGTTATCAGGTAGCGCAACAGCATCTGGCGGGGCCGCGTCAGCAGACGGTGGACCCATTCCAGACCCGTTTTCTGCATCCACAGGGGTGCCCGCTTGTAATCGCCGGTGACAAAGTTGAAGCAGCCCCCGCAGGTAATGAGCCAGGCGGCCTGCAGGTCGTTGCGATGCTGGATGCAGAATTGCTGTTCGTGCGGTTTGCCCAGTCCGACCCAGATGATGTCGGGGTGCGCATCGTTGATCTGGCGGATCAGATCCGGCACCTGGGAAGGGGAAAAGAAGCCGTGATGGGTGCCCGCGATGCACAGGCCGGGGTGGACCTTTTTCAGGGCGGCTGCGGCGCGGTGGGCGAGACCGGGTTCACCCCCCAGCAGGAAGAAGGACAGTCCGTCCTTTTCGGCCCGGGCGGCGGCCTGCCAGATGAAATCGGTGGTGGCGCTGCGCTCGGGGATGGTTTCCCCTTTCTTGAAACGGGACAGGAAGACGAGGAAACCGCCATCGGCATGGATGATGTCTGCCCTGTCCATGGCGGCGCGGTAGTTCGGATCCCTTGCATAAAGGGACAGGCCCTGCCCGTTGGCGTCGAAAACGGTGCGGGGAGCTGTTCCGGGAATGTTTTTGGCAATGGCGCAGTCACGGGCCATCTCATCGGCCAGGGCCGCTATGGAGGTGGCGGCAATCGGCAGGCCGGCAATGTGGGTGACGGGCAGGCGCGAAGGAGGGGGAAGACGGATCATCGTTGGGCCTCCGGATGAAAGGTTGGGGGGAAACGGACCGCATATCCTTTGGGGGAAGGGGTGTATTTACCTTTCCAGTATTCCCCGAGGCTGATACCGACCAGCAGCAGGGCCAGTCCGAGCGCCAGGGGTGAATAAATGGCTTCCTCCTGCAGCAGGGCGTTGGTGAATATGGTGACGGTGGCGATGAGGGCGAACAGGAAGCGGGGGTTGCCGGATCGTTGAAAGGCCAGATAGCAGGCGCGTGCCAGTCCGAGCAGAAAGGCAAAATAGGCGGTGGCGGCGATACCCATCTGGTAGAGCATGACCCCGATGGCGCTTTCCACGGGAATGTCGGCGATGCCCTGTTGCTGGGCGCGGGACCAGGACAGGACGTTCTTGATGGAGGAGGAAAGGTTGCCGCCGAACCCGAGGCCCTGTCCGAGCGGATTGCGCAGGAAATCGCGTATGCCCGCCATCAGGCCCAGCACATGATAGTCGGCATTGGCCCGGCCATAAAGAATGGCGATGCTCACATAGGCGAGCAGGGACAGAACAAAGGCGATGGTTGTGATGCGTAGACCGAACAGGGCCACTCCGAATTTCATTGCCATGGCGCACAGCAGCAGGATCAGGGCGCCCTTGGAGCCGATGATGACCAGCAGGGGCAGGGCAAGGAAAACGAACCAGGTGCGCCGGGAGAACAACATGAAGGTGGAAATGACCGACAGGGCATAGGCGTAG
>JALWTJ010000506.1 GCA_027082895.1 Hyphomicrobiales bacterium
ATACCGCGGCCACGAAAGGAAAATTCGTGCGCACGGATGCCCGTTTCCGAAACTGGATCACGGCGGACGGGTCGGCAGGACCGACGGGGGCGGCCGGGTTCAGGGCCGAAGCGGGCCGTTATCATCTTTACGTTTCCCATGCCTGCCCGTGGGCCCACCGCACGCTGATCTTTCGCGCATTGAAGGGTCTTGAAGACATGATTTCCCTTTCCGTGGTGCATTGGTTCATGGGAGATAACGGATGGACGTTTGAAGCGGGAGACGGGATGGTCCCCGACCCGATCCATGACGCCCGGTTTCTCTACCAGGTCTATCTGGCCGCCAACCAAGAATATTCCGGTCGGGTGACGGTTCCCGTTCTGTGGGACCGGCAGACCGGTACCATCGTTTCCAATGAAAGTTCGGAAATCATTCGCATGTTCAACAGCGCGTTTGACGGGATCGGCGCGCTGCCCGGGGACTATTATCCACCGGAAAAACGTAGCGAAATCGATGCCATCAACGCCCGGGTCTACGACACGCTGAACAACGGGGTCTACAAGTGCGGTTTCGCAACGACCCAGCAAGCCTATGAAGAGGCCGTTGTTCCCCTGTTTGAAACACTGGACTGGCTCGATACCATCCTGTCGCGCCAGCGCTACCTTACCGGGGATGACCTGACGGAAGCGGACTGGCGCCTGTTTACGACCCTTGTGCGTTTCGATCCGGTCTATGTGGGCCATTTCAAGTGCAACCTGCGCCGGATCGCCGATTACCCGAACCTGTTCTCCTATCTGCGGGATCTGTTTCAAACCCCCGGCATCGCCGAAACGGTGCACATGGACCACATAAAGAATCATTATTACGGCAGCCACGAAACGATCAATCCGACCCGGATCGTGCCCCTTGGCCCCAGCATCGACCTGACGGCTCCCCATGGGCGGCAGGATTTGCAACAGTCGTGAATTCCTGAACCCGAGGGAATCGATACGGGCAGGCAATCGCATCTCGGGCCGGGCGCACCGGCGGGCGTGCAATATTGCTGTCCGGCGCTGGCCTGCGCGGCCATTTTGCCCTATTGCTCGGGCTGGAATGCACACAACAGCCCGGACAAAGGCCGCATGAACATGGGTAACACGCAAAATTCCGCCCCCGGGAATGGCAAACTTGACGCCTATTGGGAGCAGGGCTGGGAAGGGCGCGTCGCCTACAGTTTCCTGCCGGACCGTACGGCTCCCCCCATTGCGCCCCGTTTCCTGGAAAATGGTGATCTTTTGCGCATCTATTCACCCGACAACAGTGTGCTGTGGGAAGGAACCGTCCGGCTTGTGCCGCGCCGCAAATGGCTGTTCTTTCGGCAGAAACATGATCTGGACAATGACATCTGGAACGGATCCACCCAGGCCGGCGTCCCTTACCGCGACTGGATCAGATGGTTCTGGAAAGGCTATCGGGCGGAGCTTTCTGCTCCCGGCGCAGCGCCTGCAACAGGAGGCAGGAGCGCAAACGGAACCGGCTCCAGTTGAATTCATGACGTTGCGAAGCGTTACCCCCTGCGCGAACGCCGCTTCCTGTGCCTTGATGGCATGCCCCTACTTTTCCACCCGCGGGTGGCTGATGGTATCGCCCGGTTTCAGGCCAAGCTGGGCAGCGCGCCCGCCCCCGATTTCAAGCACGAATCGCACCGGTCCGTCAGACGGGATCGGGGTGGGATCCTGCGGGCGGGCATTGGCATGAATATTCCGGATAGTGCCGTCGGCGGCAATGAAGATCATGTCCAGTGGAATGAAGGTGTTACGCATCCAGAAGGAAACCTGGCGTTCCTGCTGAAAGTCGAACAGCATGCCCTTGTCGTCATCAATGGACTGCCGGAACATCAGGCCCTTGGCGCGACTCTGGTCGGTATCAGCGATTTCCACCGTCAGGGGCACATCGCCCTTTTCCGTGTGCAGCACCAGCCGGTCCTGGCCCGAGCAGGCCGTGACCAGCAACACAAGCCACAGGGCTAGAAACGGCTTCAGGAAACGACGCACGCGCGACCCGTTCATGGACACGTCAATGGGAAGCGGGGGCCTGCCCCCAATCCTCGGGCCGGATCTCGGCCACCATCAACCCCTTGGGGCCTTCCCCATAGCGCACCAGCACGAACTGGCCGGGGCGCAACTCGGCAAAACCGAAACGGCGCAGGGTTTCCATGTGGATAAACACATCCGGATGCCCCTCCCCGGCGGAAAGAAAACCGAAACCGCGCACCCGGTTGAACCATTTGACCTGCAGCTTGACCAGCGGGCTGGTTGGCTCCACGGAAACGTGGGTGCGCACCTCCCCCATCTGGGAAGGATGGCGGGCCGTTGATTCATCCATGGAAAGAATCCGGAAAGCCTGCAGACCACCGGGACGGTTCAGGGCCTCGCATACCACCCGTGCGCCCTCATAGGCTGTCCGGTAACCGTCCCGCCGCAGGCAAGTGACATGCAGCAGGACATCGGGCGAGCCGTCATCGGGCACGATGAAACCAAATCCCTTGGCGACATCAAACCACTTGATGGTCCCGGCAATTTCGCGTGAATCCAGCTCGTTGCTGCGCGCCTCGTGCCCGGCCCGTGCCGTGGCCGAATCCTCTTCAGGCCCCTTGGTTGCCGAAACCCGATCCTCGGGAAAATCCCTTGCCCCCATTGCATCTACGCCTTTTCATACACATCCCGCCGCAGACGGAACTACTCGATCCTCTTGCCACTTTGAACGATTCACAGGCAAAAGTTAAGGGAGAGTAACAAAATTGTTGTCGCGGTTGCGTGATCTTCTATCGCTGCGGACCCGAAGTGTGGCACAATCGTGACAGTCGTTGCATCAGGCGCCATGGCATTGACCATGTAACAGCGGGCAGATGCACCAACAG
>JALWTJ010000507.1 GCA_027082895.1 Hyphomicrobiales bacterium
TGGTTCGGGCCAGTTTGCCCGCGTCAAGCTGACGGTCGAGCCGAACGAGCCGGGTGCAGGATTTGAATTCGGAAACACGATTGTTGGCGGCAACGTGCCCAAGGAATACATTCCGGGGGTCGAAAAGGGCGTCGCAAGCGTGATGGAAGCCGGCGTGCTGATCGGTTTCCCGGTCGTGGATGTCAAGGTTACCCTGACAGACGGTGCCTATCATGACGTGGACTCTTCGGTGCTGGCATTCGAGATTGCCGGGCGCGCCGCGTTCCGCGAGGCCCTCAAACAGGCCGGTCCCAAGCTGCTTGAGCCGATCATGAAGGTTGAAGTGGTAACGCCCGAAGATTATATGGGCGACGTGATCGGGGACCTGAATTCCCGTCGCGGCCAGATTCAGGGTACTGAATCACGGGGTGTGGCCACATCGATTGATGCCTTTGTTCCCCTGGCGAACATGTTTGGATATGTGAACAACCTGCGTTCCATGAGTCAGGGACGCGCCCAGTACACTATGCAATTCGATCACTATGAGCAGGTGCCGCAGGCGACTGCCGAAGAAATCATGGCGAAATATCGCTGAACCTGAACACAGCAATCTAAAGTTGGCATGCGGCTGACGCACTTACGGAGAAAAGAAAATGGCTAAGGTTAAATTTGATCGTTCCAAGCCCCACGTTAACATCGGCACGGTGGGCCACGTTGACCATGGCAAGACCACCCTTACGGCAGCAATTACCAAGGTGCTGGCCGAGGCCGGTGGTGCGGAAGCCCAGGCTTTTGACGAAATCGACAAGGCTCCCGAGGAAAAGGCCCGCGGCATCACTATTTCCACCTCCCATGTGGAATATGAGACCGACAACCGGCACTATGCCCACGTGGACTGCCCCGGACACGCCGACTATGTGAAGAACATGATCACCGGTGCGGCCCAGATGGATGGTGCCATCCTGGTTGTTTCGGCCGCCGATGGCCCGATGCCCCAGACCCGCGAACACATCCTGCTGGCCCGTCAGGTTGGCGTGCCGTCCCTGGTCGTTTACCTGAACAAGGTTGATCAGGTGGATGACGAGGAACTGCTGGAGCTGGTGGAAATGGAAATCCGCGAGTTGCTGTCTTCCTATGATTTCCCCGGTGACGACATTCCGATCATCAAGGGTTCGGCTCTGGCTGCCCTGGAAGGCCGTGACGACGAAATCGGCAAGAATTCCATTCTGGAGCTGATGAAGGCGGTTGACGAATACATTCCCACCCCTTCGCGTCCCAAGGATCAGCCGTTCCTGATGCCCATCGAAGACGTGTTCTCCATCTCGGGCCGTGGCACGGTTGTGACCGGCCGCGTCGAGCGTGGCGTGATCAATGTGGGCGAGGAAGTTGAAATCGTCGGCATCAAGGACACGCAGAAGACCACCGTTACCGGGGTTGAAATGTTCCGCAAGCTGCTGGACAGCGGCGAGGCAGGGGACAATATCGGTGCCCTGATCCGTGGTATCGACCGCTCCGAAGTGGAGCGTGGGCAGGTGCTGTGCAAGCCCGGTTCCGTGACCCCGCACACCAAGTTCATTGGTGAAGCCTATATCCTGAGCAAGGATGAAGGTGGCCGTCACACCCCGTTCTTCACCAACTATCGTCCCCAGTTCTATTTCCGCACCACCGACGTGACCGGTGTGGTGACCCTTCCCGAGGGTACTGAAATGGTGATGCCGGGGGACCGCGTGGAGATCAATGTGGAACTGATCGTGCCGATCGCGATGGAAGAAAAGCTGCGCTTTGCCATTCGTGAAGGTGGCCGCACCGTTGGTTCGGGCATCGTTTCCAAGATCATCGAGTAGATTGCCGAGTTGCGCGGTGTTCCGGTTCGGGACACCGCGCTTTGACGTTCCCACGTTGCCAATGTTTGGAAGAACGAAATGAAAAGCCAGAATATTCGCATACGGCTGAAGGCCTTTGACCATCGGGTGCTGGATGTTTCCACGCGCGAGATCGTTTCCACGGCCAAGCGCACCGGGGCCCAGGTCCGCGGGCCGATTCCCCTGCCGACGCGAATTGAGAAATTCACCGTCAACCGGTCGCCCCATGTGGACAAGAAAAGCCGGGAACAGTTCGAGATCCGTACGCACAAGCGCCTGCTGGATATTGTCGAGCCGACCCCGCAGACCGTTGATGCACTGATGAAACTCGATCTTGCCGCTGGCGTTGATGTCGAGATCAAGCTCTGAAACAGAGCTGTAAGAAAGAGGTTGAACCGATGCGTTCTGGATTGATCGCACAGAAGCTGGGCATGACCCGTATATTCACCGAGGACGGCACCAACGTGCCGGTCACGGTGCTGGGTCTGCAGAACTGCCAGGTGGTGGGCCAGCGGACGGAAGAAAAAGACGGTTATACCGCCCTGCAACTGGGGGCCGGTGTTGCCAAGGTGAAGAATGTTTCCAAGCCGCGCCGGGGGCAGTTTGCTGCCGCCAAGGTCGAGCCAAAGTGCTGTGTTGCCGAATTCCGGGTCAGTGCGGACAACCTGATCGAGGTCGGGGCATCCATGCGAGCCGATCACTTCGCCGACGGGCAGCTGGTGGATGTCACCGGCACGTCGATCGGCAAGGGGTTTGCCGGTGCCATGAAACGGCACAATTTTGGCGGCCTGCGTGCCTCCCACGGTGTGTCCATCTCCCACCGGTCCCATGGTTCCACGGGTAATTCGCAGGATCCGGGCAAGGTGTTCAAGGGCAAGAAGATGGCCGGTCACATGGGGGCGGAGCGTGTCACCACGCAGAACCTCACCGTGGTCAAGACCGACATCGAGCGTGGCCTGATCATGATCAAGGGATCGGTTCCCGGTTCCAAGGGCGGCTGGGTGTTCATTCGTGATGCCATCAAGCATGCCATGCC
>JALWTJ010000508.1 GCA_027082895.1 Hyphomicrobiales bacterium
CCCCGCTGGCTGCGGATGGTGGGAATGGAGGCCAGCAGAGCGCTGGTATAGGGGTGCCGGGGAGCATGAAATATCGCGTTGACCGGTCCCTGCTCCATCACCTTGCCCAGATACATCACCACCACCAGATCGGCAATCTGGGCAATGACCCCCAGATCGTGGGTGATGAAAATCATGGAAAGGTTTTCCCTTTCCTGCAACTGGCGCAGCAGATTGAGCACCTGTGCCTGGGTGGTCACGTCAATGGCGGTGGTGGGTTCGTCTGCAATCAGCAGGGCGGGGGAATTGAGCAGGGCCATGGCAATCATGACCCGCTGGCGCAGGCCGCCGGACAGCTCCCAGGAATAGACATTCAGCCTTTCGGCCGGCTTGGGAATGCCCACCTCCTGCATGCGGGCCAGGACAATGTCGCGGGCCCTGTTCCCGTCCACATCCTGGTGCAGCCGGACCGCCTCGACCATCTGGTTGCCCACGGTGTGAACGGGGCTGAGGGCAGCCATGGGTTCCTGGGGGATGAGGGCAATATCATTGCCGCGAATAGCCCGCATCTGCGGTCCGCGGGGGTCAAGAGTGCGCAGATCCAGCGATGTGCCCCCATCGCTGTCCACCGGACCGAACAGGATCTGCCCGTCGGTAATCTCTCCCGGCTTGTGCACAAGTCCGAGTATCGACTTGATGGTAACGGATTTTCCGCACCCGCTCTCCCCCACGATGCCGACCACCTGCCCCCGGGGAACATCAAAGCTCACCCCGTCCACGGCAAGGGCGGTTCCTTCGTCCAGCACGAAGCGGGTTTTCAGGTTTCTGACGGAAAGCAGGGGATCGGAGGGCACGGGCCGCGGGTTCCTTGTGGCTGGAAGATCAATGATAGGGGTCGGCGGCATCGCGCAGTCCATCGCCCAGGATGTTGAGGGAAATCACCGTCAGGATTACCGCGAGACCGGGCAGCAGCAGCCACGGGGCCAGGGCAACGGATTGCAGGTTCTGGGCTTCCTGCAGAAGCACGCCCCAACTGATTGCGGGGGGGCGCAGGCCCAGCCCGAGAAAACTGAGGAAAGTCTCGTTGATGATCATGACAGGAATGGCAAGGGTCACCGCGGCAATGATGTGGGAACTCATGGTGGGCAGCATGTGGCGGAACACGATGCGCAGTTGGGAGCAACCGGACAGTTTGGCGGCAACGATGAAATCCTCCTCCCGCAACACCAGAAAGCGCCCCCTCACCTCCCGGGCCAGCCCGGTCCATGTGATGAGGGCGAGAATGGCGGTAATGGCCAGATAGCCCTGCACCACCGACCAGTCCCGCGGCAGGGAGGCGGACAGGGCCAGCCAGATGGGAATGGGGGGAATGGATTGCAGCAATTCGATGAGGCGCTGGATGAACATGTCCACCCAGCCGCCGAAATAGCCGGATATGCCGCCAAGGAAGATACCGATCAGGGTGGACAGGAACACGGCCAGCAGGCCGATGGACAGGGATACCTGGGTGCCGAACAGCACCCGGGACCACTGGTCGCGGCCCAGCCTGTCGGTTCCCAGCAGGTGGATGGGGCGGTCCTTTTCCGGGTCCGCCAGAGCAATCAGGTGCAGGTTGGAGGTGAACAGGCCGAAAAAGCTCCATTCGTAACCGGTGCCGAACAGGCGCAGGCGGGTCTTTTCGGTTTCGCTGGCCACCCATTCCATCTTCAGGGTGCGCGGGTTGCGCTTTCCCTCCACGGTGGGCACGAACAGGGCGGGGCCATTGTCCCAGAAATGGATGGCCTGGGGGGGAATGAACGACCCGCGCGTCTCGGATTCCTGAGGATCCTGGGTGCTGAAAAAGCCCGGGAACAGGGCAATGACAGCGATAACAATCAATATGGCCCCCGAAACCATGGCCAGACGATGCTTGCGGAACCGCCACCAGACAAGTTTCCAGTTGGGCGCAACCGACACCTCGTCGGGCACGTCCAGCAAATCATCGCGCAGATCCTGTTCGGGAGGGATGGCGGTTACTTTGTGCATGGCTCAAGCCTCCTCCATGCGGATGCGGGGATCCAGCCAGGCCAGCAGGATATCGGAGAGCAGCGTGCCCACCACGGCCAGACCGAAATAGGTCAAAACGATGGTGCCGGCCAGAAACATGTCCTGGGAAATCAGGGAGCGCAGCAACAGGGGCCCGATGGTGGGCAGGTTGAGCACGGTGGCAACGATCAGGCTGCCCGAAAAGATCAGCGGCAGGTACCAGCCCAGAGAGGAAACAAGGGGGTTGATGGCCAGCCGCAGGGGATATTTCAGGACCAGTTTCCATTCGGGCATGCCCTTGGCGCGGGCCATTTCCATATAGGGCTTGTTCAACTCGTCCAGCAGGTTGGCGCGCAGGATGCGGGCAAGGCGTGCGGTGCCGTCCAGCCCCAGAATGACCATGGGCAACCAGAGATGTTTCAAAAGATCCGCCGTGCGCGCCCAACTCCAGGGGGCATCGGCAAATTCGGGGGAAAACAGCCCGGTAATGGTTATGCCGAAATTGGAGAAGGCCAGCCACATCAATATCAGGGCGGTCATGAAAGTGGGGGTGGCCACCCCGATATAGTTCACGATGGTGAAGAAATAATCGAAGAAGGAGTATTGCCGAGTGGCGGAAATGATACCGATGGGCAGGGCCACGGCAAAGGTGAACACAAGGGTTGCCAGCCCCAGAATGACCGTCAGCAGCAGACGCTGGCCGATCAGTTCGGCAATGGGTTTCTGAAAATCCAGCGATATCCCCAGATCACCTTGAAGAATTCGTGATATCCATTTGAAATACTGAACATAAATGGACTGGTCCAGCCCATAGAGTTCGCGCAGGGAATCAATCTGTATCTGGTCCATGGAAGAACCGGACGCGGCCAGTTCCGCCACATAGGAAGTAACGAAGTCGCCCGGTGGTGCCTGAATGAGGATAAAGGCCACCACGGAAAAGATGAACATGAGAAAGGGCAGAAGCGCGAGACGTTTCAGAATAAAGACCAGCATCGAACCTGTTTCACCTGCTTGACGACATTTTGCCCGCCCCGATCATATACCTTGGCTGCATACGCTCGGCCACATACCCTTGCCGGGTTTCAAGACGTGCTCCGGAAATGGGAAAAGCAAAGCGGAAGGGTGGCCGATGCCGGCCGGCAACCCCTTTTTCGGGATCATCGGCCGGCACCGGCACGGGGGGAGAAAAACTATTTGGCGAAATAGAATTGCTCCGGCCGGGTATTGCCCGGTGTCCTGAGGGGCCAGTCATTACCCGCCACCTTGGCGACGTTGCGCAGGTTGTTGTTCACCACGACCACGCCCTGCACCATGGGAGTGAGGCCCACGGTTCCGATTTCCCAGACATTGGTTGCCCAGATGCGGAACAGTTCCTTGGCCAACTCGATCTGGCGTTCGCGACCGGAAAGCTTGGCCTCGTCGATGATATCCATCAGGCGCTGGATTTCCGGGGTCGGCGCCATGCCCTCGGCCCCGTTGGTTTCCACCCATTTGCGCACGAGGGGCGCAAAGGTCAGGCTGGGGTTGGAGCGCGGGTCCATCTTGGGCTGGCCCGAGAAGGGGAAGCCGGTGGTGTCCTCGTTCCAGATCTCGATCTGAAGATCATTGGAATCCCGCATTGCGAAATGGGGAGTGCGTTCCCGGATCTCGATATGGGCGCGAACGCCGACCTTGGCCCAGTTCTCGACCACCAGTTGGCCAATATCGGCCCAGCTGGCAAAGGCAGGCACGACCCCGATTTCCAGATCCAGACGCCGGCCATCGGGCAATTGACGGAAACCGTCCGCATCCCGGGCTGTCAGGCCAATGCCATCCAGAAGGGCGTTGGCCTTGTCCGGGTCAAGCTGGGTATACTTGAACGCATATTCATCCCCCGGATAGTAGGGGCTGAAGGGGGCAGGTACGCCCTGACGGGCTTCACCAATCCCCAGGAAGGCCAGTTCCTTGATCGCATCCCGGTCAATGGCATAGGACAGGGCCACGCGGAAATCCTTGTTGCGCAGCAGATCGCCCACGCCCATGTCGTTGGTATAGGTCTGATTGAACATCAGCACCGCGTCCGAGCCGCCAAAGGTGGGGTAGGTCACGACGTGATAGCCGCCCTTGTCGGCATTCTCCATCAGGACGGGGAAGTTGCTCATGGCAATGTGGCGGCCCTGCATGTCGATTTCGCCCCCGACTGCGGCCAGATTCAGGGTTTCCTTGTCGGCGAAGAACTTGAAATCCACCTCGTCGATATAGGGAAGCTGGTTACCTGCTTCGTCCACGGCAAAATAATAGGGGTTGCGTTCAATGACAAAGGTCTGATCGGCAACGGTGCTGCCATTCTTTGGCACCCATGCCGCCGTGCTGGGCCGATTGCCGCTCAGATGGGGCAATGCCTCCACGGCAAACAGCTGCGTCCAGGTGTCAAAACCGGCCGCGGCCACCTTGGCGTCCAGGCTTGCCTGATCCGTATAATCGGGATGGAACTGCTTCATGTAATGGGCCGGCACAAAGACCAGATTGTTGATGGACTTGTCGGCGCCGTCCTTGTTGGCCAGATCGAGCAGAAAGGCCGTATTGGGCTGGGCAAAGGTCCAGCGCACGGCCGTATCGGACAGCTTTTCGACAATCACGTCACTGCCATCGCCATTCTGCATCCACAGGGGACGGGTCGGTGTCAGTTCCTTGTTGTTCAGAATGGCGTCATACCAGAACATGATATCATTGGCGGTGAAAGGCTCTCCGTCCGACCATTTCATGCCCTTGCGCAGATAGACCGTCCACTGGGTAAAATCGGCGTTGGAATCCCAGCCCTTGGCAATATGGGGGATGACCTCGCCGCCGTCGAGCGCATAGCGCACCAGGGCATCATAGACGACACGGGTATAGTTGTTGTGGTCCGATGGGCCAAGAAACCCGCGATGCAGAACGCCGCCATAGGTGCCGATGGACTCGGTAACCTTTTCCACCAGCGGTTCGTCCGGCAGGCGTTCATCCACCGGCGGCAGCGTGCCCGCCGCAACGGCCCCATCCAGCATGGGGGCTCCGGTAAAGGCCAGTGCCCCGGTCAATGAAAACAGGCCAATTCCCGCGGCCAGCGCCACCGCGCCGGCCCCGGTAATGGTTCGTTTCAACCAGAAATTCATAATGCTCTCCCTTGATCGTGCGACTGTTGCAACATGCGTCGTCCGGGCCATCTCACTGCCTGAAACACCATGTTCCGGCACCGGGCACGCACCCTCGCGTTCTTCACCGCACCACCAACGGGCAAAACAACGCACAACGCGCCCTTTTTGCTCAGGGGCCGCCATGTCCGCCTTTCGCCCGATCCGCGTGCGATGCGGATACAAACTAGACATTAAAAACAATCGGTGTCAATAATATCGGTGACTGTAAATAATAAGAAAATACGGCGAGCGGCCCCGGACATGCGAGGGTGCGGGGTTGCCGCCGGACAGTGCGGGGACGAAAGCGGAAGGGACAACATGACATTGCTGAACGAAGACAGGCTGTTCCCGGTGGACAAAAAGACGCGCGCGCTGGCCCGCGCCCTGTTCGACTCGGTCCGCAACCTGCCCATCATCAGCCCGCACGGGCATACCAACCCGCGCTGGTTTGCCCGGAACTGCCCCTTTCCCGACCCGGCCGAACTGTTCGTCAAGCCGGACCACTATGTGTTCCGCATGCTCCATTCCCAGGGGGTCAGCCTGGACAGTCTGGGGGTGCCGCGCATTGATGGGGAACCGGTGGAGACGGACAGCCGCACCATCTGGCGGCGTTTTGCCCGCCATTATCATCTGCTGCGGGGGACACCGAGCCGGATGTGGATCGACCATTCGTTTCAGGACGTATTCGGAATCGATCAGGTGCTGAACGAAGAGAGTGCCGATGACATATACGAGCATATTGCCGCCTGCCTTTCACAGCCGGAATTTCGCCCCCGTGCCCTCTACGACCGCTTCAACATCGAGGTGATCGCTACCACCGAAACGCCGCTGGACGATCTGAAATGGCATCGCGAAATCCGGGATTCGGACTGGCAGGGGCGCGTTGTCAGCGCCTTCCGGCCCGACAATGTCATTGACCCGGAACGGGCCGACTTCACCAGGAATATAGAATTGCTGGGGCAGATCAGCAGGTGTGACACCACCCGGTTTCCGGGGTATCTGGAAGCCCTTTTTGCTTGCCGGGCCTTCTTCAAGGCCCACGGCGCCACCAGCACCGACCATGGCCATGCCAGCGCCCGCACGGAGGTGCTGCCGGAACGGGAGGCAGAAAGCCTGTTTCAGCAGGCCCTGAACGGCAGGATCAGCGCTGAAGAAGCGGACCGGTTCCGCGGCCACATGCTGACCGAAATGGCCCGCATGAGCCTTGAAGACGGGCTGGTGATGCAGATCCATCCCGGCGCCTGGCGCAACCACAATGCCACGGTGTTCCGGCAGCGAGGGCCGGACATGGGATTTGATATTCCCCGCCGCACGGACTATGCGGTCGCGCTCAAGCCGCTGCTGGACGAGATGGGCCATCGCAGCGATCTCACCATCATCCTGTTCACGCTGGATGAAACCGCCTTTTCCCGGGAACTGGCGCCACTGGCCGGGGTCTATCCGTGCCTGAAGCTGGGGCCGCCCTGGTGGTTTCTGGACAGTGCGGAAGGGATGCGGCGGTTCCGCGAAACGGTGACCGAAACGGCCGGGTTCTACAACACGGTCGGGTTCAACGATGATACACGGGCTTTCTGTTCCATTCCCGCGCGCCATGACGTGGCGCGGCGGGTGGATTGTGCCTATCTGGCACAACTGGTGGTGACGGGACGCCTTGGCCAGGAGGATGCGTTTGAGGTTGCAGCCGACCTGGCGTACCATCTGGCGAAGAAATCCTACCGCCTCTAGATTCGGCAATGGAATCGAGAGACGACACGCAACAGGGGAAGCCTTTTCAGAAGGGGAGGCCCTTTCGGGAAAGGATAGCTCCGGGGGAGCGTGTGCATCTTTTGCCCGCCTCCCATCGCGCCTGTCGCTTTCCGCATGCAAATGGAGCACGACCATCCCATGAATGACAGCACGCAGGAACGGTTGAAGCCGGAATTGGGCGCGCGGGACAAACCCGGCATCGTTCACCTGGGGCTGGGGGCGTTCTTTCGTGCCCATGGGGCCATCTATTTCAGCGAACTGGAACACCTGCAAGGGGAAGAGAAAAACGCGGCGGGCGCGCAAGAATCCGGCGGGGAAGCGCCATCGGCTTCCAAGGAAAATCCGGGGAAAAATCCGAGGCTGGGCATTTTGGGGGTATCCCTGATGCGCCCGGACCAGCGCGACCTGCTGGCGCCGCAAAACTTTGCCTATCACGCGGTGGAACTGGCCCCCGAGGGACGGCGGGCCGAACTGATCACCATCATCCGGGACATGCTGGTGGCGCCTGAAGATCCGGCGGCCCTCATCGCGGCAATGGCCGATCCGGATATCCGCATTGTTACCCTGACGGTGACGGAAAAAGGCTATTGCCATCAACCCGCCACGGGAAAGCTGAACCGGCAGCATCCCTTCATCATCCATGATCTGGAGAGCCCCCTGCCCCGCTCGGCCATCGGCTTTCTGGTGCGGGCGCTGGCCCGCCGCCGGGAGGACGGAACGCCCCCCTTCAGCGTCATCTGCTGTGACAATCTGCCAAACAACGGGCCGCTGGTGCGCAATCTGGTGCTGGAACTTGCCACAGCCATTGATCCGGAACTGGCAGCATGGATCGAAAAGGAGGGGCGTTTTCCCGCAACCATGGTCGACAGGATCGTGCCGGCCACCACGCAGGCGGACATTGCGGCCCTGAGCGCGCAGACCGGGGTGCTGGACCTGTCCCCGGTCATGCATGAGCCGTTCCGGCAATGGGTGGTCGAGGACAATTTCGTTGCCGGCACCCGGCCGGAGCTGGAAAGGGTGGGCGTGCAGATGGTCAGCGACGTCACCCCGTTCGAGCTGATGAAGCTGCGCTGCCTCAACGGCACCCATTCCGCCCTGGCCTATCTGGGATATCTGGCAGGGCATGAAACCATTTTCGACACGGTGTCGGACCCCGCCTTTGATGCCTATTGTCGGCAATTGTGGCGCAAGGAAATCCTGCCCGGTCTGCCGGCGCCGGAACATACCGACCTTCAGGCCTATACGGACCAGCTCATGGCCCGCTACAAGAACCCCCGGATCCGGCATCTGACGTGGCAGATCGCCATGGATGGCTCGCAAAAACTGCCCCAGCGCATCCTGGGAACGATCAGCGACAACCTGGCCGCGGGGCGGGACAGTTCGGGCCTGATACTGGCGGTTGCGGGGTGGATGAAATATGTCAGCGGGGTGGATGAACAGGGGCAGCCGATCGACGTGCGCGACCCTTTGCGTGAAACCCTCAGGGCCGTGATCCGGCAGCGGCGCACCACCGAATCCCAGGTGGATGCGCTTTTGTCCATCACGGCAGTTTTCCCGCGCGAACTGGCGCAGAACCCCTCCTTCCGGGATCCCCTTGCCCAGGCTTTCGGCATGCTGGAAGAACGGGGAGCCCAGGCCAGCGTGGAGGAAATCCTTTACTGAACATCGGGGAGAAAGATCATCGCACGCACAACAGGAACGGTTCGCTGGGGCATCCTGTCCACCGCCAATATCGGGGTGGGGCAGGTCATTCCCGCCATCATGAAGGGGCGCAATTGCGAGGTGGTGGCCATCGCCTCGCGTGACGGAGACCGGGCGCGGGGGGTGGCGGATCACCTGGGCATTTCTCGCGCCCATGCCAGCTATGCTGCCCTGTTGCAGGATCCGGATGTGGATGCCATCTACAACCCCCTGCCCAATCATCTGCATGTGGAACTGACGCTGAAAGCCGCCGCTGCCGGCAAGCATGTATTGTGCGAAAAGCCCATCGGCCTTTCAGCGGCGGATGCGGAGCGGCTGCGGGCCTGCCCGAAGGACATCATCGTGGCCGAAGCGTTCATGGTCCGCTTCCACCCGCAATGGAAACGGGTCCGCGAGTTGATGCGCTCGGGGGAATTGGGTGACGTCCACATGATTCGCAGCGTGTTCTGCTATTACAATGTGGACCCGGCCAATGTGCGCAACATGGCCGATATCGGGGGCGGGGGCATTCTGGATATCGGGTGCTATCCGGTAACGGCGGGACGCTTCTTTTTCGAATGCGAACCGGAGCGGGTGGTGACGCTTGTTGACCGGGATCCGGAATTCGGCACGGACCGGACGGCCAGCGCCATTGCCGATTTCGGCGACGGACGCCAACTCTGCTTCATGGTTTCCACCCAGGCGGCGGGCACCCAGTCGGTGGAGCTGATCGGCACCCGGGCGCGAGCCGAAATCATCATTCCGTTCAACGCACCGGCGGATCAGGCAACGGCCATCACCATTGACGAGGGATTGAGCTTTGACGGGGCGCTGGCACGGCGGGAAATCATCGCCCCATGCAACCAGTACACCCTGCAGGCGGAGGCCTTTTCCCGGGCGGTGCTGGGGGAGGAGGATTTTCCCTATTCCATCGACGATGCCATTCTTTCCATGAAGGTACTGGATGCCCTTTTTGCCAGTGAGAAAAGCGGGGGCTGGGCCACCATAGCCTGAGAAAGAACCGGCTCCGCTGAATCGGAAAATGCGTTCAAGCACTTGCCCATTCACAACAAGATCCGCAATCGGGGTGCGGTAATGGCGCTACAGCAACGCCTGCTCGTTGCGTCCCAGGAAGCGGAAGGCCACATAGACCGCCCCGCCGCTGAGCACCAGAAGAATGGTTGACAGGGCCGCGGCGGTTCCCAGTTCCCCGTCCAGGATCAGCAGGTAGATCCGGACCGGCATGGTCATGGTGGAACCCACATACAGCACCAGGGAGGAGGACAGTTCGTTGATAGCGGTGATGAAGCTGAGCATGGCCCCGGCGATGATGCCGGGAACGATCAGGGGAACGGTGATCCGAAGAAAGGCCTGAAAGGGGCTGTAGCCCAGGGAGACCGCCGCCTCCTCCATACTTGGTGCGATCTGGCGCAGAGCGGAGGAGGTAGTTCGCACCGTGTAGGGGAGACGGCGGATGAAGATGGACAGGATGATGATCAGTGACGTGCCCGTGAGCACGAGGGGACCGGTATTGAATACGGTGATGTAGGCAATGCCGATCACGATGCCGGGCATGACGAAGGGGATCATCAGGGCTCCGTCCAGAAGGGAAGTGTTCAGAGTGGTCTTGCGGGCGACCAGGGCCCCGATCAGGGTGCCAATCACAACGATCAGCACCACCGAGGATGTGGCAAATGTCAGGGAATGCTGCACGACGTCCCCCAGACCGAAAATGATCTTCTTGTAGGACTGCAGGGCAAACCCGGTCTGGAAAACCGGTCCGCTGGTCTTGCGCAGGGAAAAGATGATGGAAATGATCACCGGCATGGCCCCGGCAAGACCGATGGCGTAGACGGCAACATGGGCGGCAACATTGCGCAACCCGGTCAGTTTTATCTTGACCGGCTTGTTGATCATGTTGCCGTGATAGACATTTTTCCTCAGCATGAAGCGCTGGGCCAGCACGAAGATCATGGACAGCAGCACCAGCACCACCGAAATTGTGGTGGCCATGGACGGGTTGGCGCCGATTTCAGCGGAATAAAGGGTGAAGGCCTCCGTTGCCAGCACGTTATATCCCCGGCCCAGCAGACGGGGGGTGCCGAAATCGGCAATGGCATGGATGAGGGCCAGCAGCCCCCCTGCCGACAGGGCGGGCAGCACCATGGGCAGGGTGATCTTCATGGTGCGCTGAAACGGGGTCAGTCCCAGACCTTCAGCGGCTTCTTCAAGGGAGCGGTTGACGTTGGACAGGGCGCCGGACACCAGCAGGTAGACGTAAGGATAGAATTTCAGGGAAAAGACGATCAGGATGCCGGTAAAGCCATAGATGGATGGTATGTGAATGCCAAAGCCGCGCAGGGTGGTGCGAACGATGCCCCCTGCCCCGAACAGCACGATCCAGGAATAGGCGCCGATGAAGGGTGGCGAAACCAGCGCCAGAATGGCCATCATGGAGATGATGCGCCCGCCCCGGATCTGAAACCGGGAGATGCAGAACGCCATGATGGTGCCAAGAATCAGGGCACCGGCCAGCCCGGAAAACCCGATCACCAGCGTGTTCACGAAGGCGCTGCGCAAGCGTGCCGATTCCATGAAGGTCGCGTAATTGGCGAGGGTGACGTCACCGGCCTTGTCCAGAAAACTGGCAACCA
>JALWTJ010000509.1 GCA_027082895.1 Hyphomicrobiales bacterium
CATTTCGAGCGGTCCGCGATAAATAATGGGGAGAAAAGCCATGTTGCTGCTGCATCTCGAGGGAGTTGACGAGGAGGCTTTTGCCCGGCAGTTGCTTCCGCTGCTCAAAGATCATCGCATCGTGCGGCGGAACGAGACGTTTGATCCGGGCGAGGTGCGCTACCTTGCGGTTTGGAAGCCCTTGCCGGATGCCTTTGCAGGGCTGGACAACCTCAAGGTCATCCTGTCCCTGGGCGCAGGGGTGGATGCCCTGCTCAGCCACCCGTCCCTTCCCCGGGATGTGCCCATCGTGCGTTTCGTGGACGAGGAATTGACCCAGTGCATGAGCGATTATGTGTTGTGCAACGCGCTGATGCATCTGCGTGCCCAGTCCCGTTACCAGAAGGACCAGCAGAACCGGAACTGGTCCCAGTTCTATCCGCCCCCGGCATGGGAAATCAGTGTGGGCGTAATGGGGCTGGGGGTTCTGGGCAGCGATGCGGTTGAACGGCTCGTGGCTGCCGGGTTCAGTGTGCGGGGATGGAGCCGTTCCCCCAAAAAGCTGAAAGGCGCGGAAATCTTTTCCGGCGCCGACCAGTTTGGCCCCTTCCTGTCCGGCACGGATATCCTTGTGAACCTTTTGCCCATGACGCCCCAGACCCGAGGCATCCTTAATTATGACCTGTTCCGGCAATTGCGCCGGGACCGGCTGAAGGGGGGACCGGCCATCATCAATGCCGCCCGGGGCGGTCACCAGGTGGAAGCGGACATCGTGCGGGCGCTGGAAGACGGCACGCTGGGGGCGGCATCGCTGGATGTGTTCAACCAGGAGCCCCTGCCCGCGTCCAGCCCGCTCTGGGACGCGCCCAACTGCTACATCACGCCCCATATTGCGGCCATTTCCAACCCCAACAGCGGCGCCGCTCATTTCGCACGGGTCATCAAGGATTTCGAGGCGGGACGGCCCTTGCCCCATCTGGTTGATCCTGATCGCGGCTATTGACCCGCCCCCCTTTTCTGGCAGGCAGATCCCGGCAGCGTGGCACTATCGGGTGCCGTAGCGTTCTTCCAGCAGGGCAAACAGGGCCCGGATTCCCTGATCCGCGCCCCCTTCGGGATAGCCGGGGCGGGCCTTGGGTGCCCAGCCGAAAATGTCCAGGTGCAGCCAGGAATCGGTATTGCCGACGAAACGTTGCAGGAACAGGGCCGCGGTGATCGAGCCGGCAAAACCATCGGAAGTTATGTGATTGATGTCGGCCACCGGTGAATTCAGGTTGGCGGCATAGGGGGACCACAGGGGCATGTGCCACAGGGGATCCCCAAGGGCCATTCCCCGGGCCACCAGGTCGGTGGCAAGATCATCGCGGGGGGAATAAACGGGGGGCAGTTCGGGGCCAAGGGCCACGCGCGCCGCTCCGGTCAGGGTCGCCATGTCGATCAGCAGATCGGGGGCGGATTCACTGGCAAGGGCAAGGGCATCGGCCAGGATCAGGCGCCCTTCGGCATCGGTGTTGCCGATTTCCACGTGCAGACCGCCACGGGAGGGCAGAATGTCGCCGGGCCGGAACGCGGTGGCGGAAATGGCATTTTCCACCACGGGCACCAGAACCCGCAACCGCACCTTGAGCCGTGCAGAAACGATGACATGGGCCAGGCCCAGAATGTTGGCCGCCCCGCCCATGTCCTTCTTCATCAGGGCCATGCTCCGGCCCGGTTTGATGTTGAGGCCCCCGGTGTCAAAGGTTACCCCCTTGCCCACGAGGCAAAGGGACGGATGGTTCTTCTCCCCCCAGGTCAGTTCGACCAGTCGCGGCGCTGCACTGCCGGCCCGGCCCACCGCGTGGATCATGGGCAGATCATGGGCAAGCAGGTCATCCCCTGCAATCACCTTGCAATCCATGCCGAGATTTTCGGCAATGGCCCGGATGCGGGTTTCAAACCCTTCCGGTCCCAGATCGTTGGCGGGGGTATTGATGAGATCACGGGCCAGAAAAGCCCCCTCGACCAGCCGCGTGGTGGCGGGCTCGTCATCTGCGCTTCCCGCCAGTTCCACCGTTTCCCGTCCGGCCGCGCGATAGCGATCAAAACGATAGGCGCCCAGGCGAAACGCCAGGAAAGCCAGCGGATCGGGCTCCGCCTGAAAGACGAGCCGGTAATTCCCCGGAGAAAGGGCAGCGGCGGCACTGCCCAGAAGAAGGGGGGGACGCTCCTCTGCTTCCCCCAGCCCGAAGGCAAACCCGGCAATCCTGCCTTTTTCATCGGGCAGGGCCAGCAGACGGCCGGTCTGCCCCGTAAAGCCGTTGGCCTCAAGCCAGTGTTTTTGCGGGCCGGACAGGGGCGCCTGCTGCAACTGGTCGGGGGCAAGGCAATGGACCGGCAGGGGGGCAGGGGAACGGGTCATGGGGAAACTCCAGCAGTCGGAACGAGATGAACGGCGCCCCCGATGCACAAGGCTTCGGCCCCGGCCAGAAGGGAAAGAGCACGTTTTAAGAGAGTGTTAGGGTTAATGATTTATTGAAACGGGTCAATGCACCTGCAATCGGAAATGGCCCCAGTGAACAGAAAATTCCACGCCGCACCGGCCCCGTCGCGCCTTTCCCGCTTCACCCGCGCCGCCCTGATGGCCGGGCTGGCCATCGTGGCCCTGTCCGCCTGCGCCTCCAACCGCACTTCAGTGCGCTCCCCCGACTATTCCGGCCTTTCCCGCACCGACGCCCAGGCCAACCTGGCCCAACTGGCGTCCCGGTTCGAGGCCAACCGCAAGGACAAGGTGGCCGCCATCAATTTTGCCGCAGCCCTGCGCGCCATCGGACAGGCCAAGCAGGCCGTGTCCGTGCTCGAGGTGGCCCAGGCGGCCCACCCACGCGATCCGGATGTGGACGTGG
>JALWTJ010000510.1 GCA_027082895.1 Hyphomicrobiales bacterium
AGGGACGACTGAAGGAAAGACGCATGCCCAAGATTTCACTGGTCGATGATGACCGGAACATTCTGACCTCGGTTTCCATTGCCCTGGAAACGGAAGGTTACGTGGTCAACACCTATACCGATGGCGCATCGGGGCTGGACGGTCTGAACGCGGATCCCCCCGATCTGGCCATTCTGGACATCAAGATGCCGCGCATGGATGGCATGGAACTGCTGCGCCGCCTGCGCCAGAAGTCCGACCTTCCGGTAATATTCCTTACCTCCAAGGACGAGGAGATCGACGAACTGTTCGGCCTGAAAATGGGGGCCGACGATTTCATCAAGAAACCCTTCTCCCAGCGCCTGCTGGTGGAGCGGGTCAAGTCCATCCTGCGCCGCACCCAGGCCCGCGAGGCACCCGCCAATGGCGCGGCCCCCGATACCAACACCAAGTCGATCATTGACCGGGGCGCGCTGGTCATGGATGATGAGCGCCACACCTGCACCTGGAAGGGCAAGCATGTGGTGCTCACGGTTACCGAGTTTCTCATTCTGCAGGCCCTGGCCATGCGGCCTGGCGTGGTCAAGAGCCGCAATGCCCTGATGGATGCGGCCTATGACGATCAGGTTTATGTGGATGACAGGACCATTGACTCCCACGTCAAGCGCCTGCGCAAGAAGTTCAAGGTTGTTGACGACAAGTTCGACATGATCGAAACCCTCTACGGCGTGGGATACAGATTCAAGGAGCAATAAGGGGTCGTGCGACTGAGCGATGACAGCCCTGCACTTTCTCCCGATGCCGCTGCTCCCGCAACGGACAGGCCGGACGGCACCGTTGCAACATCTGCTGCAAGTTCGACCGCTGCTGCGCCGGCAGCATCCCCTGCATCCGACATTCCGGCATCCGGGGGGGCGTCGGCCGCCGTGCAGGCATCAGCACGGCAAAACGGTCCGGCCGCGCGCCTGACCGGTTTTTTCAAACGATTGTCCGCCCGTTTCCCTGTTCGCAGAAAAACGGACGGCCAAGGCGCCGACAGCGTGGCGGAAGAGGAAACGGAAAAAGGGCAGGCAGCAGTCCCGCATAAACCCGCTTCCTCCCGCCTTGCCGCGCTCGGGAGCCGACTGGAGAGGCTTCGCCGCTTCGTGGCAGCCACGATCTTTTCCTCCCTGACCCGGCGCATTGTCGTTCTCAACCTGGCGGCCCTGATCGCCCTTGTTGCCGGTATCCTGTTCCTCAACCAGTTGCGCGATGGCCTGATCGCCGCCCGCGTCCAGAGTCTGCGCGTGCAGGGGGAAATCATCTCCGCCGCCATCGCCGCTTCTGCCACCGTGGACAGCGACGTGATTTCGGTCAACCCGGACCGCCTTCTCGAATTGCAGCCCGGCAGCGGGGTATCCCCCCTCAGTTTTTTCGACCCCGCGCTGGAATTCCCGATCAATCCGGAACGGGTTGCCCCCCTGTTGCGCAACCTGATTACCCCCACCCACACGCGGGCGCGCATTTATGACAAGAACGGTTCCTTGCTGCTGGATTCCGACTCCATCTATCTGGCCGGGGAGGTCATCCGGCCGGTTCTGCCCCCCCGGGACAAGCCCCCCGCCATCGTGGAATTGTGGAACAGGATGCTGATGTGGGTGCCCGGAGACAAGTTCCCCCACTATGTGGAATATGCCCCCGCCGAGGGCAAACGCTATCCGGAAGTGAGTTCGGCCCTTGTCGGGGCACCCACCGACATCGTGCGCGTGGACAGCGACGGGCGCCTGCTGATCTCGGTGGCGGTACCCATCAAGCGGCAGCGGGCCACCGTGGGGGCCCTTCTTTTGTCTACCGAGCCCGGCGAGATCGACGCAACCGTTGCCGCCGAGCGGCTCGGGGTGCTGCGTCTCGCCCTGGGAGCGGTGCTGGTGTCCACCATCCTGTCCTTCTTTCTGGCCGGCACCATCGCCGGCCCGGTTCGCCGACTGGCAGCGGCGGCCGAAAGGGTGCAGAAATCCATGAGCGTGCGGGATGAAATTCCCGATTTCACCGATCGGCCCGATGAGATCGGCCACCTGTCCGGGTCCCTGCGGGCCATGACGGCGGCCCTTTTCGACCGTATCGAGGCAACGGAGAAATTCGCCGCCGACGTGGCCCACGAACTCAAGAACCCCCTGACCTCCCTGCGCAGCGCCGTGGAAACCCTTGCCGTTGCAAAAAGGCAGGAGGACAAGGACCGGCTGGCCCGGATCATCCTGCACGATGTGCAGCGGCTGGACCGGCTGATTTCCGACATTTCCAACGCCTCGCGCCTGGATGCGGAACTGGCCCGCAACAAGTCGATCTCGGTCAACATGGCCGATATCGTCAGGGCGGTGGCGGACATGCATGCCGAGAAGGTGCAGGAGAAGAACATTTCCCTTGAACTGGATATTCCCGCCGGTGTGGATTTCCATGTTCCCGGGCAGGAATCCCGTCTTGCCCAGGTGGTGTCCAATCTTCTGGACAATGCCCTGTCCTTTTCCGCCCCCGGTGGCAAGGTACTGATCGGGCTGGAACGCGATGGGGCGGACGTGTGCCTGAGCGTTGCCGATCAGGGGCCGGGCATTCAGGGTGACCCCGAAGAACTGTTCAAGCGTTTTTATACGGACCGGCCGGAAAACGAGGGGTTTGGCAACCATTCCGGTCTGGGCCTGTCCATTTCCAAGCAGATCATTTCCGCCCATGGTGGAACGATTGTTGCGGAAAACTGTTCTGACGCACAGCGCGCCCGCGGCATGACGGGAGCCATCTTCCGTGTCCGGCTGCCCCGGGCCCGTTGACGATGGCGCGCACCCCGGGCCCTGCTGCCAACATTCATGCCACCGGGCTGCTGTTCCGCGGCAGGGGGCTTCTCTTGCGTGGGCCTTCGGGCGCCGGCAAATCCTTTCTGGCCCTGTCCCTGCTGGAAAAAGGGGAGGGGGACAATCCTCCCGCATGCCTGATCGGAGATGACAGGATTGACCTGAGCCTGCGCCATGGCCGCCCCCACATGCAGGGGCCACCGGCCATTGCCGGAAAGATCGAACTGTTCGGGCGGGGTATCCTCAGCCGACCCTTCATGCAAGGGGCACCGGTGGACCTGGTGGTGGATCTGGTGGACATACCAGTTCGCATGCCCGAACCCGGGGAATGGGAAACCCGGATTCTTGACGTCCCGGTCAGCCGGTGTCCGGTGCCGGTTTTTCCCCTTGTCAGCACGGCCCACCAGGTGATGCTTATTGGCGCCGCCCTTGACGATTCTTCTGCCCATCCTCCTGCCGGACCGGGCGCCCCGTGAAGTTTTGCACAAAAGTGGTTCCGGCAAAGTTTTTGCTTGCCACACCGCCCCTGTCTGGCCATGGTCGGGCAAAAGGGAAAGAAAGATCATGACAGCCCCGAAACGTCGCGTGCTACAGGCAGATTGTTTGTCGGGCCAAATGAACCACGGCATGGTTGAATGATTGGAATTGTCATTGTTACCCATGGAGAGCTTGCCCGGGAATTCCGTGCAGCGCTGGAACATGTGGTAGGGCCGCAGAAACGGTGTGAAACCGTCTGCATCGGACCCGAGGACAATATGGAGCAGCGCCGCACGGACATTCTGCAGGCCATGGAACGCACCGATCAGGGACACGGGGTCATTGTGCTGACCGACCTGTTTGGCGGCACCCCCTCCAATCTGGCCATTTCGGTAATGGACAGGGGGGACGTGGAAGTAATTGCCGGTGTCAATCTTCCCATGCTTGTGAAGCTGGCCCAGGTGCGCGGGGAAAACTCCCTTTCCCATGTCGTGCGTGAAGCTCGCGAGGCGGGCCGCAAATATATCACCGTGGCCAGCGACATGCTGGACGGGCAGGAGTGAGCCCCATTTGATCCCCTTGGAACGGGAACGGCGTTCTCATCGGGCAAACGGGGGTGCAGCTTTTGCGCAAAAAAAAGGCGGGCCAACGGACAGGCAGGAGACGGAGAGGTGAACGAAAAGGCGGCGGGACACACCGGCAACGAGCAGGCACTGGCCCTGCAGATGCAGATCTGCAATGAACGCGGCCTGCACGCGCGCGCATCGGCACGTTTTGTCCGGCTGGCCGAACAGTTTGACGCCCGCATCACCGTGGCGCGCGAAGGCACCGAGGTCGAGGGCACTTCCATCATGGGCCTGATGATGCTGGCTGCCGGCCCGGGTACCCGCATCCTGGTCAAGGCCACCGGCCCCGAAGCCCGCGCTGCCCTTGATGCACTGGAAAACCTTGTCTGCTGCGGCTTTGACGAGGAGGAACCGGACGCCTGACATGGCGCGACCACGCGCCGGACGTTCGGGGGGGACGAACGGGGTGTCCGGATCGGGCGTGCGGATGGGGCGGCTCGTTCCGGTCCGCTCGGGGGCAGGGGGGAATTCCCGTCAAAAGATATAAACCTTTCTTTATATCAATATTGTTACTTTGCCTTCGGGGCCCTATAAGGCCAGCATGAAAACAGGGCGGCAGCAGCGCCAGCCCATCTGCCCGGAGTTGAAAAACCATGACCACCCCAGAACAGGAATATGCCGTCAAGGACATTTCGCTGGCCGATTTTGGCCGCCAGGAAATTTCCATGGCCGAAATGGAAATGCCCGGCCTGATGGCCATTCGCGAGGAATATCGCGCCAGCCAGCCATTGAAGGGCGCGCGTATTGCCGGTTCCCTGCACATGACCATCCAGACCGCTGTTCTGATCGAAACCCTTGTTGCCCTGGGGGCGGAAGTGCGCTGGGCATCGTGCAACATCTATTCGACCCAGGACCATGCCGCCGCCGCCATTGCCGCCGCGGGTATTCCCGTCTTTGCCCACAAGGGGGAGACGCTGAAGGAATATTGGGATTTTGCCGATCGCATTCTGGATTGGGGAAATGGCGAAACCGCCAACCTCATTCTGGACGATGGCGGCGACGCCACCATGCTGGTGCTGAACGGGGCAAAGGCGGAAACCGACCCGTCCATTCTCGCCCATCCCAAGAGCGAGGAAGAGGAATATTTCGCCGCCCAGGTCAAGAAGCGCCTGAATGAAAACCCCGGTTTTTATTCCCGGGTGCGTGCCAACATCAAGGGCGTTTCCGAGGAAACCACCACCGGTGTCATGCGCCTTTACCACCTGAACGAGAAGGGGGAGCTTCCCTTCCCCGCCATCAATGTCAATGACAGCGTGACCAAGTCCAAGTTCGACAACAAGTATGGCTGCCGGGAAAGCCTTGTGGACGCCATTCGCCGGGGCACCGATGTCATGCTGGCCGGCAAGGTCGCCATCGTGTGCGGCTATGGTGATGTGGGCAAGGGATCCGCCCAGTCCCTTTCCGGTGCCGGGGCGCGGGTTCTGGTGACGGAGGTCGATCCCATCTGTGCCCTGCAGGCCGCCATGGACGGCTACGAAGTGGTCACCCTTGAGGATGCCGCCCACCGCGCCGATCTTGTTGTCACCTGCACCGGCAACAAGGACATTCTGACCCTGGACCATATGAAGAAGCTGCGTGATATGGCCATTGTCTGCAATATCGGGCATTTCGACAATGAAATTCAGGTGGCCGAACTGCAGAACTTCAAATGGACCAATGTCAAGCCGCAGGTGGATATTATCGAGATCGGTCCGGAAAACCGGATCATTCTCCTGTCCAAGGGGCGCCTGGTCAATCTGGGCAATGCCACCGGGCATCCCTCCTTCGTCATGAGCGCCTCCTTTGCCAACCAGACCCTGGCCCAGATCGAACTGTGGACCCGGGGCGACCAATATGCGGCCGGGGTGCATGTTCTGCCCAAGCATCTGGATGAAAAGGTCGCCGAACTGCATCTGGCCAAGCTGGGCGCAAAGCTGACGAAACTGTCAAAGGCCCAGGCCGACTATATCGGGGTGAGTCCGGACGGGCCGTTCAAGCCCGATCATTACCGCTATTAAGCGTCTGCCGCCGTGTCCGGCGAACAGCCCGTTGACATGAACATCCATGAAGAGGCCCCGCGGGGCCTCTTTTTTTGCCCGGCAGCCCTTCGTTCCAACCGTGTCAATCCGTACGCCGATTGCCGTGTACCCGCGTCCGGGCGGGAAGGTGGAGGAAAAGCGCATGCGCAAAAGGCAGAAATGAACGCACAATGCTCGCGCACAAGGGGTCACGCTCCTGCTTCGTTTTGTTTCGGTAACGGTTTTTTCACCAGATCAAGAACAAAAAAAACGGTCAGACGAAAATTTGCGCCGGAATGCCCCTTCTATGCGGCTCCCTCCCCAAGTATTGTGAAGTGATTCGGGGCGGCCACATTATCCCAGAAATTCTTGCAGATCGTCGCTCTGGATTCATGGATCAGGCGGGACCGGGCAATGCGGCAATTTGGAAACGGCAAATTGATCAGCGTGAAAGGGTTCATGATGCGCCCGCTGTTTTTCCCGCCTTTCGGGGTTCTGCCGCCGGTCCTTCTTGCCGGAACGCGCCCCGCATCTGCCCAGGAAACGATCCCTGTCGACACGGTTTCCGACCTGATTCTGGGCAAGATGCTCATGTGGACCGTGCCCCTCATCTTCATTGCCGGCGCCATTGCCTTTTCCATGCTGGCAATTTTCTGGATCCGGCGTTCCCGCAAGGCACCTCCCCCCGCACGGGACAGGGCAGGCGCCGAACTGGCACAGTTGCGGGCGCGGCTTGACGAATATGAAGCCATCCTGACCTGCATGCCTGAAGTTACCCTTGTCTGGGACCAGTCCGGTTCCCCCCGCATGTTGGGCCAGCCGGACATTTTCGGTCTGCCGGATGCCGATCTCGTGAAACTGCTCAATTTCTCCAGCTGGCTGGAAGCCACCGATGCCGCACGGATCGAGGCGGGGGTGAAACGCCTGCATGCCCGGGGCGAAAATTTCGCCATTACCGTCAAGACCCGGGACGCCCGGCAATTGCGCGCTACCGGGCAGGTGGTCGGTGAAACCACCGTGCTGCGCCTGCGCAACGCCACCCCGGCTCCCCCCTCCCATGTGGCATCTGACGCCCCCGTGCCGGTCAGCCGTGACAGGGCAGCATCCCCGGCTGACGATCACATGAAGACCGTCGGCGCTCTTGTCGAGCATCTGCCCATGCCCGCCTGGATCCGGTCCAAAGAAGGAAAACTGCTTTCGGCAAATATGGCCTATCTGCAGCTATGCGAGCGCTTTGGTCTGGATAGAAAGGGGGATAAACTCCCCGAACTGTTCTCCACTGTACGTATCAAACAGTTTGAACAGGCCCTTTCCGATTCCCTGGGGCAGGTGCGCATTGCCGGTCCCATCGAGGAAGATCTGCCCGATTTCGACCTCAGCCTGACCCGGCTGGAGGGGGGATGTGTCGGCATGCTCGTGCCCCGGTCAACGACCGGAACGGGCGGTGCCTCTGCCAGTGGCACGGATATGCCCCATATTCATCAGGTGCTGGATGCATTGATTTCGCCCATGGTCATCTTTGACAGGGATGGTCGACTCAAGCGGTTCAACCCGGCCTATTGCGAACTGTTCGATCTGGACCCGGAATGGCTGGTGCCCGGGCGCAAGGAGCGCGAGATCATCGACCTTTTGCACCGCAAGGAAAAGCTGCCTGCAACCCGTGACTACCAGATCTGGCGGACCGAACATCTCAAGTCCTATTCCCTGAAGGAACCGCGCCAGGAAATCTGGCACCTGACCAGTGGCCGCACCATCAAGGTCATCGCTACCCCCGATCTGGATGCCGGGGGGGTGATCTATGTGTTCGAGGACATTACCGAGCAGTTGCGCCTGCAAAGTCTCAACGAGGCCATGCTTCAGGTGCAGCGCGAAACCCTGAACGGGCTGAACGAGGCGGTGGCCGTGTTCGGCACAGATGGCCGTTTGCGCCTGCACAATCCCCAATTGTCCGTGATCTGGAAACTGCCCATGAACGAGTTGGGGCTTAATCCCCATGTGGATCAAATCGCCCAGGTGTGTGGGGAAACCATTCCTGAGGAGGGGGAAAAGATCTGGCAGCATCTGAAACGAAGCATTGTTGATCTTGACCCGGACCGGGAGGACGAAAGTGGTCGCATCCGGCGCGAGGATGGCAGCCTGATCGATTATGCCATCATCCGGCTTGCCGACAGCCAGACCATGCTGACCTTTCTGGACGTGACCAAGAGCGCGAAATACGAGCAGGTGCTCAAGGAGCGCAACGACGCCCTGGTGACCGCCGACCGTCTCAAGGATGCGTTCGTGCGCAATGTGTCCTACGAATTGCGCTCCCCCCTGACTTCCATCATCGGCTTTGCCGATCTTCTGGCCTCGGACAGTATCGGCCCGCTGAACGAACAGCAGCGGGTCTATACGGATTATATCCGCACCTCCAGCGCCACCCTTGGCACGCTGATCGACAATATCCTTGATCTCACCCATGTGGATGCGGGCATTGCACAGCTGGAACTGGAGGAGCTGGATATTAGCGAAATCATCGAAACCGCCCGCGCCGGTTTTGCCGCCACGATTTTTGGCACAGATGGCAATTCCTCCCTCAACCTGAAGCTGGATCTTGCGGATCCCGCTCCTCGTCTGGTGGCAGACCGGGCCCGCATGGTGCAGATCCTGTACAATCTCATCTCCAATGCCGCCCGTTTTTCCGAACCCGGTGCCGATATTCATCTCGGGGTGCGCCAGAGCGGGGATTGGGTCCGCATCGAAGTTTCCGATCAGGGGGTGGGCATTCCCCCCGAACTGGCCGGTCCTTCCGGTGAAAACATGGGAGCCGATACCGCTGGCAGCCTGCAGCGCGAAGCAGGGATCGGCCTGACCATCGTCAAGGCCTTTGTCGAGTTGCACGGGGGGAACCTGTCCATGCAGACCGGGGCACCCGAAGGCAACCGGATTGTCGTCAACCTGCCCCGGGACGCCTCTGTGGCCGCTGATCACAAGCAACGTGTCTGAGCGGCCCGGGCCCGTGAACGCACCGTCCCCCCTTGTCTGTCACCTCGCAGGCGAAAGCCAGACCGTGCAACTGGGACGCTGGTTGGCAACGCAGGTACAACCCGGCAATCTGCTTCTTCTGCAGGGGGCGCTGGGGGCGGGAAAAAGCGTGCTGGCCCGCGCCATGATCCGCCATCTCGTCGCAGAGCCGGAACTGGACGTGCCCTCCCCGACCTTTCTGCTGGTCTTGCCCTATGCGGGACAGGGGCGGCGGGTGCTGCATGTGGACCTGTACCGGCTTGAAGATGCCCAGGAACTGGAGGAACTGGGGCTGGACGATGACGAAGAGGCGATTGTTCTGATCGAATGGCCCGAACGGGCGCCCCATCTGTTCGAACAGGCCGATCTGGTCATAAGCATTGATCTGAACGCAGATGCCGCGAGCCGTACCATTTCCCTTTCCGCGCCCCGTGACACCGCCCTTCTGGACCGGTTGCAGGCATCCCCCTTTTCCCCCGCTCCCTGAAGGCCGGTTTCCCGTTTCCACTGTTGCCCGATTGCCCCTCTCTGATTCCCTCGTTACAGTCGGAGCCCATGCCCCACGTCACCTCCCGGGCCGCGCCGATGAAAAGGGGAAATTCCACGTTGAACAGCATTTTCACGATTTCCCCCGACGCGCCCTTCCTGCCCACGCTGGTCACGGCCATTCTGCACGGTGACCTGCTGGCCGACTGGCCGCGCACCGGTCCCTTCTGGCTGCGCGATATTACCATTTTCCTGCCTACCCAGCGCGCCCAGGCCCGGCTGCCCGAACTGTTTGCCTCGGCCCTTGGCGGCCATGCAATCCTGCCCGACATTCGCCCCCTGGGGGGCGGTGACGACGTGGACATGTTCCTTGCCGAAACGCTCGCGCCGGCCGATCTTCCCGCGCCGATTTCCCATGTCGATCGCCGCTTCGTGCTGTGCCAGCTGGTGCAGGAATGGATCCACAGCCAGCGCACCGGGGTCGCCCGCTCCATCAAGGATCTGGCGTCCAGCCCTGCGCGCATGCTGGCCCTTGCCGATTCCCTTGGCGAACTGATCGATGACATGCAGGTCGAAGGCATTCCCCCTTCGGCCATCCGCGCCATGCTGGATTCCGGGAGCAGCGCCAGTGCCGACCTGGCGGCAAACTACGAACGCAATCTGGATTTCCTTGAAATCGTTCTGACCCACTGGCCCCGTATTCTTCAGGAACAGAACAGGGCGGACCGGGTCCGATTGCACAATCTGAAAATGGAACGGTTCATTGCCGCTCTCCCGCAAAGGTTTGGCGACCGGCCAGTCATCATTGCCGGTTCCACCGGCTCGGTGCCCGCAACGGCCCGCCTGATGAAAGCGGTTGCCCAACTGCCCCGGGGCCGCATCGTTCTTCCTGGCCTTGACCGGGCGGTGAGCCCGGACCTGTTCAAGACCGCCAGCGATCCCGGTGCACGCCTTGGCGACCGGTTCCACGGTCACCCCCAATATGGCATTTGCCGCCTGCTGCGCCATCTGGGCGTGGCTCCGGGGCAGGTTCAAGAACTGGAAGGGGGCGGAACAACGGTGCGCCCGCAACTGGTCCGGGACAGCCTGGCCCTGGAACAGGACACGGCCCAATGGCACCAGCGGCGCTCCCGCCATGATGCGGCAGCGGTTGCAGCGGCCCTTCAGGGGGTTTCCATAGCCCGTTCTGCCAGCGAACAGGAACAGGCCCTCGTGGTGGCCCTTGCCGCCCGAAAGGCCCTGGCGGCGCAGGACAGCGTAGGCATTGTTACCCCGGACCGGGATTTTGCCCGTCGGGTCATTGCCGAGCTGCGCCGTTTCGGTATTCGCGTTGACGACAGTGCAGGCCTCCCCCTGTTCCAGTCCCTGGCCGGACGGCTCCTGCGCCAGATACTGAATGCCGCCCGTTCGTCATTTGCACCGCTGGACCTTGTTGCCCTGCTCGAAAATCCCGCCTTGCGCCATTTGGCACAGGAACACGGTCTGGTCGAAAAACTGGATCTGGCCATGTTGCGGGAACGGCCCCTTGCTGACGGCCTCGAAGGGCTTCGCCAGCGCCTGGATGAGGAACCGGACGGGGGGCCGTCCCGTCCCGTTCGCGCACTCTCCGATGGTGAAAGGAAACAGATCGCTGCCCTTCTGGATCGGCTTGAGGATGCCTTTGCGCCCCTTGAGGCAGTCTTGGCGGAGCAGAGTTTTTCCGCCGCGCAACTGGCCGATGCCCTCGTGCGCACCGCCTGTTCCCTTGCCACACAAAACCCGGGCACGGTGCAGGGCTGGAACGAAATGCTGGACTGGGCCCGCGAACTGGACCAGTCCGGTTTCCGCGGACCGTTG
>JALWTJ010000511.1 GCA_027082895.1 Hyphomicrobiales bacterium
CGGCCCCACCGGCGCCTCCGGCACGGGGAAACAGGCCGGGGGACGACACCACACCGCCCCGGGCAAAGGGGGTAACTCCCTGCAACACCGGATTGGTGACGGAAAAGATGGATTTGACCAGCGATCCGGTCAGATCGCCGAACGGTTTCAATGCTGCCTTCAGGGCAATATCGGCAAAGGAGCGCGCAATGTCGGAAAGGACGGACCTGAGGGAGACGGAATGAACAAGGGCACCACGAAAGGCGTTGGTAAGCGAACGGGACACCGAATTGGCCAGTTCGTCGATGCGGCCCAGTTCGAGGGAAATGTCATTCAGGTCTGTCAGGTCGAGGGGGGCCTGGGGGCTGGTCGGCATGGGGGTTCTCCTGGTGGTTGATCGAGGCCGGATCGTCCGGGAAGGCGGCCATGAGATGTTCAAGAGCGCTGCGCGAAAGGGTGAACTGAGGGGGAAAACGTGCTGCAACCAGCAGGTTGAACTCGCGAAAACTCATGTTCCAGAACCTGTCGGGGGCCATTTGCAGGTCTCCCATGCCCAACCGGATCATGGAGCGCCAGGGGAACGGACTCATTCCGGCTGCTTGTCCTCATCAAGCCCGAAACTGGCACTGAGCAGGCGGGCCGCGATGTCGGCGGCTCCCCGGACCCCGCCGGCAAACTGCATGCGGGACAACTCCTCGTCGGAAATGTCGTTGCCCGCTCCACGCAGCCCCGCACCAATGAGGCGGATCAGATGGGACACGGACACCCGGCCCCTGGAAAAGCTCTGGGTCAATTCGATCAGATCCGTTGCACCAAGGGTGTGTTCAAGTTCGGCCAGCGCCCCCAGCGTCAGGCACAGGACATATTTCCTGCCGTCGATCAGGGCTTCGATTTCGCCGCGTACCGGGTTGACCATCACAGGGCCACGAAGGTGATATCGCCGGCGCTTTCCAACGCCAGGTCGAAGGTCACCTCCCCCGCATGGTCGGCGCCAAATTCCAGCGCCACGATCTGGAAGGGGCCTTCGATGGTGCCGAAATCGGGAAGGATCAGTTGCCAGTTCCGGATGGTTCCGGCAAAGAAAAGGGTCCGTATCTGGGCGTCCGAAGCCGCATCGCGGAACACGCCGGAGCCGGTCAGGGAGGCCCGTTTCACGCCGCCCCCGCTCAACAGTTCCCGCCAACGGTTCACGGACTGGGAGTCGGTGGTATCGATACTTGCTGCATTGAACGAAAGGTTGCGGGTTCGCAGACCCGCCACGGCAAGAAACGAACCGGTACCGGTCTGGTCGAGTTTGAGCAGCATGTCGCGGCCCGATTGTGCAGTCATGGCGTGATCTCCTGTCAGATTGCGGGTTCGCTGAAAATACGGAAGGAAAGGGCGGCGCGGGCGCCCCCGCCCTTCATGTCCATGTCGGTATCGGTGCGCACGTGGCGCACCGTGGTGACGGTTCGGGTGGCCGAACTCAGGTTTTGTTCCGTCATCAGGACGGTAATCCTTTCGATGGCGGGCAGCATGGCGGAACGGGACGGTTCGGGCATCCACAGGAGCAGACGCAGCACATGCTCGCGGACGCTGGCCTGGGTAACGTCGCGAACGATCACGTCGTGGCGCTGAATTACCAGATAGGGCCGATGCCGCCCCTTGGGGGGCATGTCGAACACGACCGGGGTGCCGATCTGGGCGACAAGAGCGGAATCGGCGTTCAGGGTGCTGACAAGGGCCGTTTGCAGGTCGAAAATGGGATGGGTCATGGTGCTATCCTGCGGTGCGCGTTTCCTGGCAGAGGCAGTTCAGATAGGCAACGCGGCCATCCGCATCGCCAAGGGACACAATCTGAAAAGTGCGCGCGCCAAGGGTGATCCGGTCGCCGGGCGACAGATCATTGCGATACCGGATACGCACCGTCAGGCTGTTCTGACCCGTACGGGCCCCGCCGGACTCCGCCAGCCGTCCCGCGGCGGGCATGACCTGCGCCCAGACCAGCCCGAGGGACACATGGGTCTGAACCAGACCACCGGCGCCATCCACCGTCTGCTCCTTGCGGAACAGTTCCACCCGCTGGCGCAACCGGTCCAGCGCACTGCGCGCATTCGCGCTCACAATCCGACCCCGCGATAGGGGGCAACAAGGGCATCGAAACCGGTCGGCACGATGGAGCCGGAGCCGGCAATCACCACCGCATCGCGATGTTCGAACCAGTAGGCCACCAGAGACAGCAGCGCCTGGCGCAGGTCTGCGGGCACATCGGTGGCCAAGGGGCCAAACCCGGCCACATAGTCGATCTCGATGCCGTTGTGCTGGCGCAGCGCCACCATTCCAGCGATGGTCGTGGGCAGGAAGATGCGGGCCGGTGCAACCTTCGTTTCGGGCTGGAACTGGGCGAGCGGGAGGGGAACCGCAACCCCGTCAGGGTCATAGATGGTGATGGCGGAAATGGAGAGCAGGGGCGCCACCGGCAGGACCAGTGTCCGGTCGGCGGGCCAGTCATCGCACAGGGTGCGCCAGGTCTGGGAAATCAGAACCCGCCCGGTGGTGCCTTCCAGATGCAGCCGGGCCGCGGTGATCAGGGTGTTGATGAACCCGTCCTCGGCGCTGTCGGTAACCCTGAGAAAGGTCTTGGCCTCGGCAAGGGTCACCGGCTCCAGCGCCGGGCCGGTCAAAAGATAGGATGTCATGGATGGCCCGATCTGGTTTTGAAAGGAAAAGGATTGGAGAAAAGGGCATGTGCCCCTCCCCGTTTCCGAAAAAGAAAGGGGGGCACAAACGCACGCCCCCCCACGCACGGGAAAATCAGCTCACGGAAAACTTGAGCAGCTTGATGGCGTCATAATCGTGCATGCCCCCTCCCACACGCTTGGTGGTATAGAACT
>JALWTJ010000512.1 GCA_027082895.1 Hyphomicrobiales bacterium
CGAACTGTTCGGTTCGAGGCGCGGAGGCATCTTGCGCATCTGGTGCGGCAAGGGGGGCGGCACCGGTGGCGGCCTGCCAGTCCAGGTCCGCATCGTCATTGCGCCGGTTTCGTGCTGCGGCAAGGGTACGGCGCCAGGCGGTGCGGGCACTCAGTACCAGGTGGACAAGTCCGCCGAACAGGATATCGAAGAAACCGGTGCGGTCGGCATCGGCCGATCCGGCGTCGTCAACAGACGGGTTTCCGGTGTCGGCGGCATGTCCTTGCCGCTGCATGGCGCTCAGGCCCATGCTGGTCCAGATCAGTGCCGTTGTTGCGGGCAGCAGAATCAGCGCAAGAATCAGGGACGTGCCGCCTGTGGGCAGGGTGCCGGTTATGGACTGGAACAGGGAGGGAAACAGGTTTCCGGCAAGGCCGCCCAGCCCGGTAGGCAGGGGCCAGGTTTCGGGAACGGGGAAAAAGGACAGGGCACCGGCGGCAAGGATGGTGCCCAGAATCCATGTGCCAAGGCGAAAGGCCCAGCGGCCGGGCGTATGCCGGGCGCTCAGGCCCCAGCCCCATATGGCGGGGGGAAGCAGGGCAACAAGGCTGGTAAGGCCCAGAAATTGCATCCAGATGTCGGCAATGACGGCGCCGGGGAAACCGATCCAGTTTTTTGCCGCTGCATCGGTGGCGTAGGACAGGCTGGGATCGTCCACGTTCCAGGAAGAAAGGGCGGCAAGGCACAGGGCCACCAGCGCAAGGATCAGCAGGCCGATCAGTCGCAGCGGAATCCTTATGGCAACAAAGGCCGGTGCAGCCGTTTCGGGCAGGGGTTCGATATCGGGGGTCGAGCTGTCATTGATTGCCATGGCTGCCACGGGTTGTTTGGGGATAGGTCCCGGATAATCTGGTGCGCGGCAAGTCTAGCGGGCTGTGGTTAACCGGCTCCTAATAGGTGCGTCCACCGTGCAGGGATTGCCGGTTGGGGGTGTTCTGTTTGCCCAATATGAAAAATGGCCCGGCAACCTTTTGATTGCCGGGCCATTCATCGGGTGCTTTCCGGTTTGATTGTTTTCAACCGGAAAAATTTGCGTCAGAATTCGGGGTAGGCTTCGACGCCGATTTCCGCCTTGTCCAGTCCCAGGGCTTCATCTTCTTCGGAAACCCGAATGCCCACGGTTGTCTTGAGCGCCCACCAGATGATGGAAGAAGTAATAAAGATGAAGGCGCCGATGGAGACAATGCCCAGCAATTGGGTGGCATAGGTGCCCGATCCGCTCAGGGGCGTGATCAGGGTTCCCCAGATGCCGGCCATCAGGTGAACGGGAATGGCACCAACCACATCGTCGATCTTGAGCCTGTCCAGAAGCGGCACCGCATAGACGACGATGATTCCTCCTACGGCGCCAACGAAGATGGCAACGGGCACGGAAGGCGCCAGGGGTTCGGCGGTGATGGATACCAGCCCGGCCAGGGCGCCATTGATTACCATGGTCACATCCACCTTCTTGTAGCGCAGCTGCACCAGGATCATGGCCGCAACAGCACCGGCAGCGGCGGCCAGATTGGTGTTGGCAAAGATGCGTGAAACGTCACCGGCATCGGCAATGGTGCCCATGGCAAGCTGGGAGGCGCCGTTGAATCCGAACCAGCCCAGCCACAGGATGAACATGCCAAGGGTGGCAAGAGGGATCGAGGAGCCGGGCATGGGGGTTGCGGTACCGTCCTTGTTGAACCGACCGTGGCGGGCACCCAGAAACAGGGCACCGGAAAGAGCGGCCCAGCCACCGACCGAATGTACGAGGGTGGAACCGGCAAAATCGGTGAACCCGATGGACGCCAGCCAGCCACCGCCCCACTGCCACATGCCGGTGATCGGGTAGAGAAAACCGGTCAGGATGACGGTGAAGATCAGGAAGGGCCACAGCTTGATGCGTTCAGCCAGGGTGCCCGAAACGATGGAGGCGGTGGTGGCACAGAAAACCATCTGGAAGAACCAGTCGGAGGCAACTGCGTATCCGGCTTCCGCCGTGTCCGCGCCCGGGGCAGGGAAATTGTAGGGGCCGAAGGAGCCGATGAAGCCGCCTGCCTGGCCACCATACATCAGGTTGTAGCCCATCAGCCAATATAGCAGCCCGGCCACCGAATAAAGAGCGATGTTCTTCAACCCTTGCATGGACACGTTCTTCTTTCGGACCAGGCCCATTTCAAGCATGGCAAAGCCCGCTGCCATCCACATGACGAGAAAGCCGCCAACCAGGAACAGCAGGGTATTGAAGATCTTTGCGTCCCGGTCGCCAAAGGAACCGGCAACGGCGTCGGCAATGGCTTTGCTGGCTGCCGCTGCCGCTTCCTGTTCGTTTGCTCCGCCGCTGGTGGCGGCATCCGCTGCTGCCTGCCCGATGGCGGACAGGGTGGTATTGATGGTATCGGTGATGGTGTCCTGCTGGGCAAGGGACAGGCTGGTCGCCATGGCCAGGGCCGCAAGGGTAATCAGAACACGTACAAGAGGTTTGAGCAGTCTTTTGTGAAACGTCATTTTCATGCCTTTTGAGGAGAAGGGTTCGAAGGGATGGAACTGTTGTCCGGTTACAAGGCGGCGCTGCCGGTTTCGCCGGTGCGGATGCGGGTAACGGCTTCCAGGTCGAGAACGAAAATCTTTCCGTCTCCGATCTTTCCGGTGCCCGCAGCTCCCTGGATAGCGGTGGTGGCGGGGCCGACCTGATCTGCATCCAGCGCGATTTCCAGCTTGAGCTTGGGAATGAAGCTAATGGCATATTCGGCGCCACGATAGATTTCGGAGTGGCCTTTCTGCCGGCCATAACCCTTGACTTCGGAAACAGTCATGCCGTGGATGTCCAGCCCGTTGAG
>JALWTJ010000513.1 GCA_027082895.1 Hyphomicrobiales bacterium
GGCCTGGGTCGGATTGACCTTGCCCGGCATGATGGAAGATCCCGGCTCGTTTTCGGGCAGCGCCAGCTCCCCGATGCCGCATCGCGGCCCCGAGGCCAGCCAGCGCACATCATTGGCAATCTTCATCACCGCCGCCGCCAGCTGTTTCAAGGCCCCCGACGTTCCCACCATGGCATCATGGGCCGCCAGAACGGCAAACTTGTTGGGACCGGTAACGAACCGATGGCCGGAAATCTGGGAAATCTTTTCCGCTACCATTTCCGCATAGCGCGGATGGGTATTCAGACCGGTTCCCACCGCCGTCCCTCCCAGCGCCAGTTCGCGCAACTGCCCCAGCGTTGCCCGGATGGCATCCATGGCCCGATCCAGCTGCGCCACCCAACCCGACATTTCCTGACCAAGGGTCAGGGGCGTCGCATCCTGCAGGTGGGTGCGCCCGATCTTGACGATATCGGCATAGGCAAGGGACTTTTCATGCAGCACATCGCGCAGCCCCTTGACCCGCGGCAACAGCAGATCCTCGATCTGGGTAACGGCCGCGATATGCATGGCAGTGGGAAACGTATCGTTGGAAGACTGGGACTTGTTGACATGATCGTTGGGATGCACGGGGGTCTTTGATCCCATCTTCCCCCCCGCCATCTCGATGGCCCGGTTCGAGATCACCTCGTTGACATTCATGTTGGACTGGGTGCCGCTGCCCGTCTGCCATACCACGAGCGGAAACTGATCGTCCATCTTGCCCGCGATCACTTCATCGGCCGCCGCCACGATCAGCCGGCACAGATCATCGTCCAGCAGGCCCAGCGCATTGTTGGTCAGCGCCGCCGCCTTTTTCAACACACCGAAGGCCCGTATGATCTCGATCGGCATCCGTTCCGTGCCAATCCGGAAGTTCTTTTTCGAACGGGCCGTCTGCGCACCATAATACTTGTCCGCCGGCACACCGATTTCACCCATGGTGTCCGTTTCGATACGCTGTTCTGTCTTTTTGCTCATGGTGGTGTCCCCGGCTCAGATTGTCATTGTCCCTTCACATCGCGAAAGGGGAGATGTCCGGTTACTAACCCGCAACGCAGCTCCGATCAAAGCGCAACCGGAAATCAGCCACAAAAAAACCGCCTGCAGGCGCAGACGGTTTCAAAATATGCACAAATGATCACTTCGGATCGCCCGGAACCGCAAGGACAGATCATCCCGGCCCCGATCCGAAAGCTCCGACCCCTTCAGCCCTTGGGCTGCAAGATCTGACGGCCCCGATACATGCCGGTCTTCAGATCGATATGATGGGGGCGGCGCAGTTCACCGCTGTCCTTGTCTTCCACATAGGTGGGGCGCGCCAGGGCATCGGCCGAACGGCGCATACCGCGCTTTGACGGGGTGGTCTTCCTCTTTGGAACTGCCATGGTCTCTCTCTCTGGCTTGATACCTGCCCCGGGGAACACCGGCGCAACGCGCCCTGCACGCCCGGACGGGCAAAATTAACCGACCGGTGGCCTGCACCGGATAATCAGCGCGCTCTATATAGGACAAACACCCCCTTGGCTAGTACATTTTTTTCCTCCCCTGCACCGGGCAAACCGATTGCGCCACAACGGGGAACTGACATAATGTGTCCCCATGTCCCGACAGCCCGCTTCGCCCCACGCCCGCAGGAAAAGGTCCGCGAGAAATGACCGGCAAATCCCGCCAGATCAGGCCAGACGACATCAAGCACACCGTTGACCGGCTCGGCACCACCTTGGTCGGCATCTTTCACCTGCTGGCCCTGTTCGCCATCGGCGCTGCCATCGCCTGGTCCGCGGCCTTTGCCTATTGGGACATGATGCAAAAGCCGTCCGCCTCCATCGAGGATATTCTCACCCTGTTCATCTATCTGGAACTGGGGGCCATGGTGGGCATCTATTTCAAGACCATGCGCATGCCGGTCCGCTTCCTGATCTATGTGGCCATCACCGCCCTGACCCGCATGATGATCGGCCGGGTCAATATCGACCACATCCCGGACATCGGGATCATTTTCATTGCCAGTGCCATCCTGATTCTGGCCATTGCCGTGCTGGTGGTGAAATATGCGTCCACTACCTTTCCCTCCGGCGGCCTGCCCGAGGAACAACTGGACACAGATTCCGATACATGAACCAGCCTGCCCCACATGACGGGTTTGCCATGCAGCGCCACCGGTTCGCCACCCGCATCGAACAGGCCCTGTCCGCCTATCTGAGCCCGGACCGGCTTCCCGGACCGGGCACCATCCCCATAACCCTGCTTGACGCCATGCGACACGGCGCCCTGAACGGGGGCAAGAGGCTGCGTCCCGTTCTGGTCATGCAGGCCGCCGGCATCTTCGGACTTGAACCCGAAAGGGCCATGAATGCCGCCATGGCGGTGGAACTGGTGCATTGCTATTCCCTGATCCACGATGATCTTCCAGCCATGGACGACGACGACGTGCGCCGCGGCCTCCCCACCGTTCACAAGGCCTTTGACGAGGCCACCGCCATCCTTGCGGGCGACACCCTGCTGGCCCATGCCTTCGACCTGCTGGCCAGCGAAAAATGCCATTCCGACCCCGCCATCCGCATCGCCCTGGTGGCCGAACTGGCCGCCGGTGCGGGCATCCGGGGCATGGCGGGCGGACAGGCCCTGGACCTTGAGGGCGAAAAGGGGGGCTTCAGCGAACAGGATATTGCCCGCATGCAGGCCATGAAAACCGGCGCCCTGATCCGGGCGGCGGTGCGCATGGGCGCCATTCTGGGCGGTGCGGACACGCAACAACTAAAGGCCCTGACCCTGTTTGGCGAAGAAGCCGGCCGCGCCTTCCAGTTGGCCGACGACATCCTTGACGT
>JALWTJ010000514.1:0-1569 GCA_027082895.1 Hyphomicrobiales bacterium
GTCTTCAAGGCCCACAACATCGGCTACTTCTTCTACAACGGCGGCGGCGACTCGGCCGACACCTGCTACAAGGTCTCGCAGCTGTCCGAGAAGATGGGCTTCCCGGTGCAGGCCATCCACGTGCCCAAGACGGTGGACAACGACCTCCCGATCACCGACAACTGCCCGGGCTTCGGCTCGGTGGCCAAGTACATCGCCGTCTCGACTCTCGAGGCCAGCTTCGATGTGCGCTCCATGGCCGCCACCTCCACCAAGATCTTCTGCATCGAGGTGATGGGCCGCCACGCCGGCTGGATCGCCGCCGCGGGCGCCCTGGTGGCGGACTACGGCATCCCGGTCGTGACCCTGTTCCCCGAGGTGGAATTCGACAAGGACAAATTCCTGGCCGCCGTGGACGCCAAGGTGAAGGAGCATGGCTACTGCACCGTGGTCATCTCCGAGGGCTGTCACTGGCCGGACGGCCGGTTCCTGGCGGAGCAGGGCACCCGCGACTCCTTCGGTCACGCCCAGCTCGGTGGTGCCGCGCCCGTGGTGGCCAACATGATCAAGGACGCCCTGGGCCACAAGTTCCACTGGGCGGTCGCCGACTACCTGCAGCGCGCCGCGCGCCACCTGGCCTCCGAATCCGACGTGGAGCAGGCCTACGCCCTCGGCGCCGCCGCGGTGGAGAAGGCCCTGGAGGGCAAGAACTCCATCATGCCCACCGTGGTGCGCGAATCCTCCTCTCCTTATAAGTGGAGCATTGGCGAGGCGCCCCTGTCCGAGGTGGCGAACGTCGAGAAGATGATGCCCATGGACTTCATCTCCGAAGACGGATACGGAATCACCGACAAGTGCCGGGAGTACCTCTACCCCCTGATCAAGGGCGAGGCCTACCCCGAGTATGACGAGAACGGCATGCCCAAGTATGTGACGCTCAAGCTGAACAGCGTGGAACGCAAATTGCCGGCTTTCGAACTCTGACCCTCCCGGCCTCCGCCACAGAAAACCCCGCCAACCGGCGGGGTTTTCTGTGGGCGGCGATATCCGGCAATGAAAGCGGCCCATGCCCCAAACAAAAGCGAAAAATAATATTGACATTTAAGAAATTGCTTATATACTGTCCAACATCGACAAGGCAGTTTCGTCGATAAACGAACAACTTGTGCTTGCTCTCGAACGAATACCTACGAGGAGACCTATCATGAAAAAGATCATTGCTATCGCCGCAATCATCGCTTCCGCCCAGGCCGCAGCCTTCTGGGACAACGACAACAGCTCCACCAGCGGTGCCTACAACGGTAACGGCGACTTTACCGGCAACGGCTCCGGCGAAGGTGAGGCCACCTTCTCCATGAACTTCAAGGGCCGCGGCAAGGCCAACGGTGACTTCACCGGCAACGCCGACACCGACGGCAACTTCAGCGGCTATGGCTACGACAACCCGTACCGCTATGGCTACTATCCGTACGCCATGCCCCAGGCTCCGGTCGCCCCGGCTGCCCCGGCCCCGGCCGCACCTGCCGCCGCCGCTCCGGCCGCCAAGTAATCCAGACCGCGTCTGAGATGACAAAGGGCCCCGCATCCCCG
>JALWTJ010000514.1:1579-2845 GCA_027082895.1 Hyphomicrobiales bacterium
TTGCAATTGGATCCGCCCCCGATAGACTCCGTCCATGCGCGAACTTTTCGCCAAGTTCATCGGTTTCGCCGGCACCGGCGCCATCGCCACCGGCATCCAGTACGCCATCCTGATCCTGCTGCGCGAGGGCCTCGGGATATCGCCGGTGTATGCCTCGGCCCTCGGCTACGCCATTGCCGCGGTGGCCAACTACCTGATGAAATATCACTGGGTGTTCGGCAGTGACGAGCACCACCACGTGGCCGGTCCCAAGTACGCCCTGGTCTCGCTCACGGGCCTCGCGCTCAATACCCTGCTGATGTATCTTGGCACCGAGATCCTGGGGCTGTATTACCTGCTGGCCCAGGTGATCGCCACCGCCATGGTGCTGATCTGGAACTTCACCCTCAACGGCATCTGGACCTTCCGCGCCATCGGTCAGCGGGAGACGCCGGAGCCCTGACCCCCCGCCGCCGGAGGCCCCTGACATGCAGCTGTCCCGCGCCCGCGAACTCATCCAGGAACAGATGGCCTTCCGCAGCGGCTACAACCGCAACGCGGTGCGTCTGATTCTCGGCGAGGTCGCCCGGGTACACGGCCCGGCCGCCGTGGCCCGGCTTTTCCGGGAATTTGATCTGCAGGCCCACTTCGAACTGGAGCCGGATGCCGATTACTCACGCGTTGGGCTGTAACACCCCAACAGCCCCGCTAATGTGCGCATCGGAACTTTTTACCCCCTTGACGCAGGGTTGTTCCTAGAATAGAGCTTCCAGAACCCGGCAATTTAAGAATATTAGCCGGAAGATGTACTTTCAGAGGGGAAAGACCATGAGTACCGAACTGTTATTTGCCTTGGCCAGCGCCGGTGTCGCGCTCGCCTATGGCTTCGTTTCCGTGAACTGGATTCTCGCCCAGCCCGATGGCAGCGATCGCATGAAGGAGATCGCGCAGGCCGTGCAGGAAGGCGCCGCCGCCTATCTCAACCGCCAGTACACCACCATCGGACTCGTGGGCGTGGTACTCGCCGTCATACTCTTCGCCACCCTCGGAGCCCCGACGGCCGGCGGTTTCGTGATCGGCGCCATCTTCTCCGGTGCCGCCGGCTATATCGGCATGAACATCTCGGTCCGCTCCAATGTGCGCACCGCCCAGGCGGCCAGCAACGGTATCAACGCGGCCCTCCAGATCGCCTTCCGCGGCGGCGCCATCACCGGCCTGCTGGTGGTCGGCCTGGGCCTGCTCGGCGTTGCCGGCTACTACGCCCTGCTGCTGGCACTCGGCGTCGAG
>JALWTJ010000515.1 GCA_027082895.1 Hyphomicrobiales bacterium
GACGACCAGAGAAATGCCGCGGCTGCGGGCAATGTCATGGGCCACGCTCTGCGACTTGTTGAAGAAGCGGAACGTGTCCAGCACCCCGTCCTGATTGCGATGGTAGGGGGCACCAACTACCGAATGGGGGGTGAACAACAGCAGGTGAGAGCCCAGATCGACGGGGGCCATGACCCGCTCGGGGGGAATGGAGGCAATATCCACAAATTCCCGGGGCTGCAGGCAGGTGTAACGGGTGCCGTCCGCCGGATAATTGCCAGCTTGTTCCTGCCCGGCTCCGGATCCGCTTGTGCCGTTTGGGGAGGTCGGAAGCACAAAGCCCGCCAGGGCGGAAATGACCAGCCCGGCAAAGGCAAGCCAGGTGGCGACAAGGCGCGTTACGGACAGGAGGCTGGCCCGGTCCAGATAGGCCTGCCGCGCCCGGATGATGGCCCATGCTCCGGCCGGTCCCACCAGCCCGGCCACCAGGCGCGCCCCGCGCACCTGCACCAGCATGACCAGGATTCCCGCCAGCAGATAGGCGGCCAGAATGGCCCACTGAACCGGCTTTTCGGACGGCGTGCGCACCATGATCCAGACCGTGACCCCGAGGGCGATCAGGGGCGGGACGATGATACCCAGCGTATAGGCGGGAATGGCCTCAAGCGAATACCAGACCGGTTTGGCTTCCACGATCTGGCCGATCCAGTTCTTCAGGAGCCATGGGTCCAGCTGGCCGTAAGGCCCGGCGCTGCACTGGGGAAAGGCCCGGAGCAGGGCACCCACGAGCACGGCGCCCATGGCGCCCCCGGCCAGCAGGCGAGCAAGCGGGCTCTTGAGGGGCAGAAAAGACAGGATGAGGAAAACCAGCGCCACGCCCCCCGCCGCCAGCGCATAGGTAGACGACAGGGCATCGCAGGCGGTCTGTGTCCAGCGCGAGGGGGGCAGGGCCAGCACCAGGTGGACAAAGGTAGCGCCGCCAAAGGCAAGCCCGAAGGCGCGCATGGTGGCCTTCCTGCTGTCATCCAGAACGTAGAACAGGCCGAACAGGGCGACCGCAACAATGATCTGGGGAAGGGCTTCCATGGCGATGGCCATGGATGTGGCCGCGGCAATGCCCGCACCCCATGCCCACGCCTTTTCCCGCCAGGCCCGGATGCTGGCATAGACAAGGGCCAGGGTGAGGATGATCTGGATGGAGTGATGGTCCACCCGGCCGGGGGCAAACTCCACCAGTATGGCAGCGGAAAGGATTGGCAGGACAAATCCGGGCAACGCTCCGTCCGGCCCCACCAGATAGACCGTCATGCGCACGGACAGCCAGAGCAGGAAGAACAGCAGGATCAGGGGCCATATCCAGGCGGCGGCAAAAATGGCGTTGTCGCCCAGAAAGGGGCGGAACAGCAGGATCAGGCCCGCAATGGGTACATCCGGCAGGCGGGACCAGTGAATTTCGGCGCCAAAGGGCACGTTCAAACGGTACTGCACATGGTCGAACCAGTTCTGTCCGGCCAGAAAATCGCGCACCACCACCAGCCGCATGGCATCGTCGGTGTCGCTGATCAGGGGCATCATGTTGCCGGCAAACAGGGTACGGGCAACGAAAACCAGACAGACCAGCAGCCACAGGAGGCCGATGGTGCGCAGGGGCACCGGCCGGGCCGCAGGGGAAGGGTGAGAGGCGGCGGGATTGGGGGCAGCGCTGGCGGACATGAACGAGACTCCGGGCGGAAACAAACATGGTTATGCCAGAGGGAGCGTTAAGATGGCGTTGCAGTGGCCTCCCCTCATTCCCGGACGCGCGCCCCCCTGCGCACTTTTCCACGCCAGGGTGCCCCAAACCGCCTCAATAGTGGGAGGAACGCTTCAGGTAATGTTCCAGCCAGCGCACCGCGAGGGAAAGGGAAATGGTCATGATCAGATAGAGGAAAGCCACGATATTGTAGGTTTCGAAAAACTTGAACGTACTGGCGGAATAGACCTTGCCCAGCTGGGTGATGTCCTGCACCCCGAGGGCGGAAACCAGGGCGCTGTCCTTGATCATGGAAACGAAATCGTTGCCATAGGGAGGAAGGATCGTGCGCATGGCCTGGGGGGCAATGATATGCCTGAACGTGTGCCAGCGCGACAGGCCCAGAGCACGGGCCGCTTCGATCTGCCCGGAATCCACCGCCTCGATCCCGGCACGGAAGACTTCGGCCAGAAAGGCAGAATAGGCAATCATCAGGGCAATGATGGCCCGCCATGTGAAATCGAAACTGCGAATGGACATTTTGCCAATCCAGCCGGGGGCGGTCAGGGGGGAGATCAGCCAGTTGACGGAATCAACGATGAAAGGGGCCCCGACAAAGGCAATGTAGAACAACAGCACCAGAATGGGCACGCCGCGTATGATCTCGGTGTAAAAGGTGGCCACCTGCACCAGAAAAGCATTGGCCGAAGTGCGCATCATGGCCACGATGATGCCCAGGAGGGAAGCGAGGGAAAAGGCCATCAGCGTAACGTAGAAGGTGGTGGCAATCCCCGAGGTCAGGGCGGTGAAGATGCGCCGGTAGTCGTGATCCACCACCACCGCCCACAGGACCAGCAGACCGATCAGGGCAGCGGCCAGCAGCCACCAGGGAAAGGTGGAGCGGGAGCGGACAGGCGGAGGGGCAGAAGGAGGCAGGGCCATGGCGGAAGCCGGCCCGCCGGGCGGTTGGTGCCGGCGGGCCGTTGATGTCGCTAGGGCATTACTGGTTGTTGTAGTCGAAGAACCATTTCTGGTTCAGGGCGTCCAGGGTGCCATCGGCCTTCATTTCGGCCAGCGCGGCGTTGATCGGACCCAGCAGATCCGAGCCGGGGGTAAGAATGAAGCCGAATTCCTCGGTACCCAGCGGATCGCCGACCAGCTTGAAGGCCCCCGGATTGGCGCCCATGTAGCCGTTGGCGGAGGTGGCATCCATCAACACCATGTCCACATCGCCGGTCTTGAGGGCCTGAACGGAGGCACCGAAGGTTTCAAACAGCTTGATGCGGGGGTTGGATTCGTCCCCGTCCAGCACATCATAGACAGCTACATAGAAATTGGTGGTGCCTGCCTGGGCGCCGATCAGCAGGCTTTCATCCCTGGAAAAATCGTCGGGGGAGGAAATCCGGTCCTCGTCGGCCCGCACCAGCATGAACTGCTGGGACACCATGTAGGGGTCGGAAAAATCCACCTGCTGCTTGCGTTCATCGGTGATGGTGATGCCGTCCATGCCCACCTCGAACTGGCCGTCCTTGACCGCCTGGATCATCACGTCCCAGCTGGAAAGCTGCCAGTCCACCTTGGCGTTGAGCCGCTTGGCGATTTCGTTGAAGGCATCATATTCCCAGCCGATGCCCTCGCCGGTGTCCGGATCGGCAAAATTGAGGGGCGTATAGGCGTTTTCGGTAACGGCAACGATGGTGCGCCCGTTCAGATCGGGCAGATCACCGGCGGTGGCGGCGGAGGTCAGGCCGAACGCGAACAGGGCGGCGGCGACGAATTTCACGGGTGTGTGCATAAGAACGTGGTCTCCAGTAAATGACTCGTTTTCCGGCTCTGCACCGCGCACATCGGTGAGCTTTGACAAAATGCGGCCGGGCGAGATTTCAGCCTAGAGCGTCCTTTTGCCGGTGTGAAGAGGCAAGGGGGATTTTGTTGGCAAGGGGGATTTCGTTGGCAAGAGGGAAGAGGACGGGAGGGGGAAGAGGACGGGAGGGGGCGAGTGTTGAAGGAAAGGAAAGGAACAAGGCCAGTGCCGGCGCCCGCCGCCTTCAACATGCTCGGATAGCCCCCTACCCTTGTCCTGTTCGAATAACCCATCCTTTTCGTCATGCTTGGATAACCCGCCGGCGTGGGGCCAGCACTGACATCCGACCTCTTCGTCATGCTCGGGCTTGACCTGAGCATCCATTTTCTGAAGCCGGGATAGACCCTCGGGTCAGGCCCGAGGGTGACGAGGGAGAGGAACCGTTCTACGAAAGGTTTATGTTGGGGAGGAATTGGGTTTCGACGTAGGCTGCCCGGGACTACTTGCATTGGCGTGGACATAAGCCCAGCAGGAACTTTACCCCAAGCCAAAAATTCCACCTGTCCTTCACACACAAAGATCCACCCTCTTCGTCATGCTCGGGCAGCCTGCCGGCGTGAGGCCAGCACTGAAATCCAAACCCTTCGTCATGCTCGGGCTTGACCCGAGCATCCACAAAAGGGTTCATTCTGCCCATGGGCGGATGGGTTTACATCATGACCAACAAACCGAACGGCACGCTGTATGTCGGTGTGACCAACAATCTGGTTCGACGTGTGCACGAGCATCGCACGAAGCGTGTCACCGGCTTTTCAAGCAGGTACGATCTGGTGATGCTGACATATTACGAGCGGCACGCCACCATGCTGCTTGCGATTCAACGCGAAAAGAACATCAAACACTGGGTGCGCCAATGGAAGATCGAACTGATCGAAAGTCTGAATCCGACCTGGGCCGACCTGTGGTGCGATATTGCCGGGCAATAGTGGACCCTCGGATCACGCCCGAGGGTGATGAGGGGGAAGTGTTGGAGGAATAAAGTAGTGAAGCGATCTGGCCCAAAGGCGTCTCGTTGAAAACCGGATTGCTGCACATCCAGCAAGCGCCCGATTTGATATTTAACCCTCCCGTCGTCGCACCAGCCACGCACGAAGTTTGACGGTTTCAACGAGGCGTAGAACCAGCACCGGCGTCCACCCTCTTGGTCATGCTCGGGCAGCGTGCCGGCATGAGACCAGCACTGACATCCAAACCCTTCGTCATGCTCGGGCTCGACCCGAGCATCCATTTTATGAGCCAATAGTGGACCCTCGGGTCACGCCCGAGGGGGGGCAGAACAAGTGAGAAATTGGTTTGATCGGACTATATTTTTTTGCTTGAAGCCTTGAAATTCGCAGTTAACTCACCATGTTTGGCGTGCCGACAAGGGTAGACTCTTTTTTTTTGAAAGGAGAAATGCTTTGGAAGCGTTTTTGAATGTCCCTACTCATGGAGAAGAAGTTGCTGCTTCTTCGAAGTACACATAAGGGATTAATTGGTAAGCATCGAATGAAAAGCCATAGTGCAGCAACACTGTGGTTCGTAAAATAGCTCAAAGACAAATTGGGTTGCCAGCGGGATTCACATCAAACGTGAACAACTTGTCTGGATTACAGCCAGCGTTGCGGATTGCGAATAAGATGTAGGTGACAGGCTGTGTATTTGTCTGTTTTTCTGTGGGCCCTGATGCGTAAAGCTGACGATATCCCCGGAAATACTGACCCATGAGGGTCTGTCACCGCACCTACTTTAAAGCGATCTTTGATATACCCTCCCAATCTTCGTCATGCTCGGGCTCGACCCGAGCATCCATTTTATGAGCCAATAGTGGACCCTCGGGTCACGCCCGAGGGTGACGAGGGGATGAGTTAAGGGAAACCTTTGGCATTTGACGCAGCAAAATGCGTTGAGCATCATTTTTCAACGCGCTCGGAGTTGCATATGAACCACTGTAAAAGACCCCAGGCCCATCGCAGCACCACTCCATCCATACGCTTTCAATCGTTCTTTAGGTTGTCGAACCGGAAAACCGGTACCCACTTTTCCTGACAACCCTCAGGAATCCCCCATCTTGAGGGCCTTGATGAAAGCCTCCTGGGGGATTTCCACCTTGCCGAACTGGCGCATGCGTTTCTTGCCCGCCTTCTGCTTGTCCAGAAGCTTGCGCTTGCGGGTAGCGTCGCCCCCATAGCATTTGGCGGTCACATCTTTCCTCAGGGCCGAAATGGTTTCCCGGGCCACCACCCGGCCCCCGATAGCCGCCTGGATGGGAATCTTGAACAGGTGATGGGGAATCAGTTCCTTGAGCTTTTCGCACATCAGGCGCCCGCGCGCCTCGGCGGCGGAGCGGTGCACCAGCATGGCCAGCGCGTCCACCGGCTCGGAATTGACCAGAATGCTCAGCTTGACCAGATCCCCTTCCCGATATTCGTCCAGGGTATAGTCGAAGCTGGCGTAGCCGCGGGATATGGATTTCAGGCGATCGTAAAAATCGAACACCACCTCGTTCAGGGGCAACTGGTATTCCACCATGGCGCGGGTGCCCACCCATGTCATGTTGGTCTGGATGCCGCGCCGCTCCTGACAAATCTTGAGGATCGGCCCCAGATATTCGTCCGGGGTCAGGATGGTGGCCCGGATCCATGGCTCTGAAATATGGTCGATTTTGACCACGTCCGGCAGGTCGGCCGGGTTGTGCAGGGTGATCTCGCTACCGTCGGTCATGGCAATCTTGTAGACCACGGACGGGGCGGTGGCGATCAGGTCCAGGTTGAACTCGCGGCTCAGGCGCTCCTGAATGATCTCCAGATGCAGCAGGCCGAGGAACCCGCAGCGGAAACCGAAGCCGAGAGCCGCGGAGGTTTCCATCTCGAAGGAAAAGCTGGCATCGTTCAGACGCAGCTTGCCCATGGCGGCGCGCAGATCGTCAAAATCATTGGCGTCCACGGGAAACAGGCCACAGAACACCACCGGCTGGGCGGGCTGGAAACCGGACAGGGGCGTTGCGCACGGGTGCCGGTCGTCGGTGATGGTGTCGCCCACATTGGTGTCGGCCACCTCCTTGATGGACGCTGTGATGAAACCGATCTCGCCGGGGCCCAGTTCGTCCGTCTGGACCAGCTTGGGGGTAAAGACGCCCACCCGGTCCAGATCATAAACGGCGCCGGTGGCCATCATCCTGACCTTCTGGCCCTTTTTGATGGTGCCGTCGATCACCCGCACCAGCACCACCACGCCCAGATAGGTATCGTACCAGCTGTCGACCAGCATGGCCTTGAGCGGCGCGTCAATATCCCCCTCGGGGGCCGGCAGGCGGGTGACGATGGCTTCCAGCACATCCTCTATTCCCTTGCCGGTCTTGGCTGAAATCTGAACCGCATCGGATGCGTCCAGCCCGATCACGTCCTCGATCTGGGTCTTGACCCGGTCCACGTCGGCAGCGGGCAGGTCGATCTTGTTGAGCACGGGAACGATTTCATGGTCCACTTCCATGGCCTGATAGACATTGGCCAGGGTCTGGGCCTCCACCCCCTGGGAGGCATCGACCACCAGAAGGGAGCCTTCGCAGGCGGCAAGGGAGCGGTTGACCTCATAGGCAAAATCCACGTGGCCGGGCGTGTCGATCAGATTCAGGACGTAGGTCTGCCCGTCCCGGGCCTTGTAGGTAAGGCGCACGGTCTGGGCCTTGATGGTGATGCCGCGCTCCTTCTCGATATCCATGGAGTCCAGCACCTGCTCGCTCATCTCGCGTTCGCTCAGCCCCCCGGTCTGCTGGATCAGCCGGTCGGCGAGGGTGGATTTGCCATGGTCGATATGGGCGACGATGGAAAAGTTCCGGATGTGCTTCAGATCAGTCATGACAGCGATATGATGGGGTTTTGCCCACAAGTCAATCTGGCGAGCACCCCTTGTGGAAACCGGCACGGAAAAAACGAAAAAATCCTCTGGGGGATCTTGAAATCCTTCACGCCGTTGCCAGATGAACTGTGGGAACAGCTCCCGGATACGGAATGAAGTCATGCCTTTGTTTCTTATCCATTTTTGTCATTGGCTGATCTCTTTCCTGACCGGATGACGTTCTTGAAACGAAACTGTGAAAGGAAGCGAAAATGCTTAATGTCAAAAAAACTCTTGTGGCCCTGTCGGTGGGTCTGGTTCTTGCCGTGCCAACCCTGGCGGACGAGGCAAACGGACCCGGTGCCGAAACCAGCACCGATACCGAACAGGCCCAGGCCCGCCAGAGCGTGGACCCGGCAATCACGGAGGCCGTGAATGCCATCAATGAGACCCAAAAGGCGATCACCGCCCTGAACGAAGAAAGGAACGACGATGCGATAGCCGCCCTTGAAAGGGGGATCGGAAAACTGGAAATCGTACTGGCGCAAAACCCCAGGCTGGCACTCGCGCCGTTTGATGTCACATCGGAAATCATCGACACCAGTGCGACGCCGGAGGGAATCCGTCAGGCCCGTGAGCATGCCCGCGCCCTGCTGAATGAAGGCAAGTTGCAGGCGGCCCGTGCCATCATTGTCAACCTGGCCAGCGAGGTGGATATCCACACCAGCTACCTGCCCCTGGAAACCTACCCGGTGGCCCTGAAGGCGGCAGCGGCCCTGATCAAGACGGACAAGGTCGAAGATGCAAAACTTGTCCTCTCCCAGGCCCTGAACACGCTGGTGGTGGCGGATACGATCGTTCCCCTTCCGTTGCTCAGGGCGGGCGTACTGATCGACAAGGCCCGCGCCCTGAGCGAAAAGGAAGACCGGAGCGATGCGGAAAACGCGCAATTGTCCGATCTTCTTGATTCCATCGATCTCGAGATCGCACGCGGAGAAGAACTGCAATATGGCGGCCCGGGTGCGTTTGATCCGATCAAGGACGAAATGAACCAGGTGCGCGCAAAAACCGACAATGGCGGTTTCGGGCAGGGCATCATGTCCAAGCTCAAGGAACTGTTCGGCGCTTTGGCAGGCCATTCGTCGGCGGACACCAAGAGCACCACAGATGCCACCAACTGACCGGCATGCATGAAATGAAAGGGGGCCCCTGCGGGCCCTCTTTTTCAGCATTTCAACCCTTCGCAAAACACTCCCGTTCATCAGCGCCCTATCCGAACGGCATGCGACAATATGAACATGGTTGTTACTTGCCAATCCCCCTCCTGATGCTACGATCCCTGGAAACCGGTATCAGGAAAGGAAGCATCCATTGGCCAGGGACAAGAAATCCTTCAATTTGCGCCTGATCATTGTTCTTGTCGTGGTGCTGGGGGGTGTTTACGTTGCCCAGCTGCTGTTGAACGGTTCGAATACGGACACGAGCACGGCAGCCACCGTGACCAACCCGATGCCGCAGGGTTTCAACATTCCCGAACTGAATGCACTGGAAACCGCCGGGAAGGCGGCATTCGAGGCCAATTGCCAGAAATGCCATGGGGAAAACGCCCTGGGAACCAACCATGGCCCCACATTCATCCATCCGTTCTATGTGCCCGGACATCATGCGGATGAAGCCTTTTACCGGGCAGTGTCCAATGGTGTCACCCGGCATCACTGGAATTTCGGGAATATGCCCCGAATCCCGGACGTGACGGGTGATGACGTGGCGGCCATTATCGCCTATGTGCGCGCGCTGCAGCGGGCCAACGGCATCCAGTAGGCACAGAACCGTTTCTCCACCGCCAGGGGATTCCTGAAGTATCCTCCCTGATTGCCGGTTCGTGCGCGGGGTGTGTTCACAGGGAGACCCGAAACACAGCAGAATGGGTCAACAAGCCTCTGGCCGCCGGGGGCAATGTTTACTAGAATGATTCCAGAATGAACGCATGCTGGAAAGGCCCATGCCATGTTCACCCGATTCCTGTCATCGAGCAAACGCAGCTTCAGTTCCCTGAACGAGAAGGAAATCCTTTCCCTTGCCATCGGGGCGGAAGAAGAAGACGGGCAGATCTACCGGGCCTATGCGGAAAAGTTGCGGGAAAACTTTCCCGGTTCGGCCGCTCTGTTCGAAGGCATGGCCGTGGAAGAAAATCACCACCGGCGTGTTCTGCTCGACATGTACAAGAAAAAGTTCGGCGATCAGCTGGTTCCCATCCGGCGGGAGCATGTGCGGGGATTTATCGCCCGCAAGCCGATCTGGCTGATGCAGAACATGGATATCGAAACCATCCGGCAGCAGGTCTGGGAAATGGAAGTTTCCGCCCAGAATTTCTACCTTCAAGCTGCCCGACAGGTGCAGGACGTGGACGTGCGCAAGCTGCTTGGCGATCTGGCCGAGCAGGAAGCCGACCATCAGAAAACCGCGGACAAGCTGGAAGCGACCCATCTGGGGGAAACGGTAAAGGACGAGGAAGCACTGGCCGCCCACCGGCAATTCGTGCTCACCTATGTACAGCCCGGACTGGCGGGGCTGATGGACGGGTCCGTCTCCACGCTGGCCCCGGTGTTTGCGGCCGCCTTTGCCACCGGCTCCACCCACCAGACCTTTCTGGTGGGGCTGGCCGCGGCCATCGGGGCGGGCATTTCCATGGGCTTTACGGAAGCGGCTTCCGATGATGGCAAGCTGACCGGGCGCGGTTCCCCCCTCAAGCGGGGCCTCGCGGCGGGCATCATGACAGCCGCAGGCGGGCTGGGCCACGCCCTGCCTTACCTGATACCGGATTTTGCCACCGCCACCGGCATTGCCATCGTGGTCGTGCTCATGGAATTGTGGGCCATCGCCTTCATTCAGAGCAAATACATGTCCACCCCGTTCTGGCGGGCGGTGTTCCAGGTGGTGGTGGGAGGCTCTCTGGTATTCGCCGCAGGCATCCTGATCGGCAGCGCCTGATCCGATCCGGCAGGCAGGTGCCGTTTGCCGAACCGGCAACAAACTGTTTCCCGGGCGGAAGCATTCGCCTGAATGCCACCTTGAAAACCATGGGGGGTCCTCCCTATCTGAGGCATGTCGCACTCGCGGTGTTCTCCCGCATGGATGACACTGCGGGACACCGAACCGTTTTGACCTCCTGCGGTTCCGGGAAAGGTGGTGTGACCTGTCGGAGGCCATAGCGTTACCGCCTCTTGTCGACACAAGGCACATGAACATGGCATATTCCCCTTCCCTTTCCACCTCCGCCTCCCTTTCCTCTTCCCCGCAGGATGCCAGCCTGCCCGTGCTGCCACCCGCCCGCCATGTCGCCCATCGGGACCATGGCGAAGGCAGGGCTTCCGGCTTTGCCTCCGCCTATTACACGGTGGGAGAAAAGGGACGCCCTGCGCTGGTGCTGTGCCACGGTCTGGCGGCAAGCGGTTTGCAATTCGTGGCGGATGCCCACTGGTTTGCCGAACGGGGCTTTCACGTCATCGTGCCCGACCTGCGGGGGCACGGGCGCTCCACATACCCTGCAAGCCTCACGGACGCAGATTTCACCCTGACACGCCTGGCGGCCGACTTGGTGGACATTCTTGATGCGGAAGGTGTCACAACGACCCATTGGGTGGGCAACTCCCTTGGCGGCATCATGGGGCTGGTGCTGATGCGGGACCATCCGGGGCGCCTTGATCATTTCGTCAGTTTCGGTACCGCCTTTCGTCTGAAAACACCGGTCTGGGGCAT
>JALWTJ010000516.1 GCA_027082895.1 Hyphomicrobiales bacterium
GGCCGACCATGGTCAGGCGCTTCTGGAACCAGGGGCGGACCTTGTCGGGGATGGATTGCCAGTGGCCGAAGGGATCATTGCGGATTTCGATGGAGTTGGCCGGATAGGCCATCCACATGGGGTCCAGGATGAAGTGCTGGGCGTTCAGGGCCTTGGCCAGATCGACGAAATAGCCTTCCGAACCGATGACCCGGTCAATGGGTTCGGGGTGAAAGCCACGAATGATGCGGGCCCATTCGGGGTTGTTTGTGGGGAGTTGATCGGGTCCGTTGTTGGCCACGATGACCACGGACTCGGGAAACAGATCTTCCATCCAGCTCTTGCGGATGGCGGGGGGAATGGGATCGGTGTCGGCGGCGGCAAGAACAATGGTCAGCTTGTGCACCAGATAGGAAGCGGTGCGAACAAGGGCGACATGGCCCTCATGGGGGGGCATGAAACGCCCCAGGATAACGCCTTTGGTGGTCATGGTCGGGCCGCCCCCTTGCAAGGGCAGAGAAGTGCCGCCCCGTATTGGCAAGGGTTTTAGGGTCTTCGGGTGGGTTGAGCAAGGGGGAGGAGCAGATTCTGCTGACGGCGCCAACTGCACCGATTGCGTGGTATGCCGTTTTGGGGGAGAGTGTGCGCATCGCGCAATTGAAGGGGGCAAGGGGCATGGCGTCCAGTCAGGAATTCGTGGATTTCGTGGTGGAGCAGATGGGAGGCGCCGGGACAATCAGCGCGCGCAAGATGTTCGGGGAATATGGGGTCTATTGCGATGGCAAGCTGATCGGTCTGGTGTGCAATGATGCGGTATACATCAAGCCGACCGATGGCGGGCGTGCCCTGATCGAACAGGGGGGAAAGGTAGAAATGGCTCCGCCTTATCCGAGGGCCAGGCCAAGCCTTCTGATTTCCCCCGAGCAGATCGAAGATGCGGACTGGCTGGCGGAACTGGTCCGGCGGACCTTTGATGCACTCCCGATGCCGAAGAAGAAAAAACCAAAGGGCAAACGTTAGGATCAAACACTTCCCACCGTGCGCAACCGTGCCCGTGGGTGCACCTCGTTTTGGCTCATAATGACCGTTTGCGGGCGGAAGCGCTCGATGATGGCGCGTACATGGGGGCGGATGGAAGGGGAGGTGATCAGGACGGGGATTTCTCCGGCCTGGGCGGCCTGTTCGAAGGCGTTCTGCACCGCGGCTATGAATTCCTGCAGCTTCGAGGGGGCCATGGCCAGGTGACGGTTGCTGCCTTCGCCGACCATGGCTTCGTGGAAATCGCGCTCCCATTGGGGGGTGAGGGTGAGCAGGGGCAATGTGCCGTCGGGAGCGGCGTTGGCGGCGCACAATTGCCGGGAGAGGCGGGTGCGCACATGTTCGGCAATGGCGGCAGGGGTCAGGCCGGCTCCGGCTACCTCGGCGATGCCTTCCAGGATGGTGGCCAGGTCGCGGATGGAAATACGTTCGTTGAGCAGGGCCTGCAGGACCCGTTGAATGGCGGAAACGGAAATCTGGGCGGGAACGATGTCTTCCACCAGCTTTTGTTCGTCTGCTCCCAGGTTGGACAGCAGGCTTTGAACATTGGCGTAGGAGAGCAGTTCGGAAACGTTGGCCTTGAGCACCTCGGTCAGGTGGGTGGATATAACCGTGGACGGGTCGATGACGGTGTAACCGGCCAGTTCGGCTTCTTCGCGCAATCCCGCTTCGATCCAGGTGGCAGGTAGGCCGAAGGTGGGCTCCTTGGTGTGGGTGCCCGGCAGGCTGATCTGCCCGCCATTGGGGTCCATGACCATGAACTGGTTGGGGAACACGGTGCCGTTGCCCGCGTCCACTTCCTTGATCTTGATCGCATAGGCGTTGGGCTGCAGCTGGATGTTGTCCAGGATGCGCACCGGGGGCATCACGAAGCCCAGATCCAGCGCCAACTGGCGGCGCAGGGCCTTTATCTGTTCGGTCAGGCGATCGGAGTTGTTGCCTTCTTCCTTGACCATTTCCAGCAGACCGTAGCCCAGTTCCAGCTTCAGTTCGTCGATCTTCAGACTGTCGGAAAGGGGCGGCTCGGCCGGGGGAGCCTCGCTTTCGGCGGCCTTGTGGATTTCTTCTGCCCGGACGGTGGCTTCCTTTTCCTGATTGCTTCTGCCGATGCGGAAGGCCACATAGCCGATGCCCCCGGACAGGGCGAGGAAAGGAACGATGGGCATGCCGGGCATCAGGGCCATCAGGCCCATGATGACAGAGGACATGCCAAGGGCTCGGGGATAGCGGGAAAACTGGTCGGCCAGTGCCTGATCGGCTGATCCGGACAGACCGGCCTTGGAAACCAGCAGGCCGGCGGCGGTGGAAACGATCAGGGCGGGAATCTGGGAGACCAGGCCATCGCCCACGGTCAGAAGGGTATAGTTGGAGGAGGCTTCGGAAAAGCTCAGCCCCTGCTGGCCAACCCCGATGATGATGCCGCCAATGACATTGATGAAGGTAATCAGAAGCCCGGCAATGGCGTCGCCCCGGACGAATTTCGAGGCACCGTCCATGGCGCCGAAGAAGGAGCTTTCGTCCTCCAGTTCCTTGCGGCGACGCTTGGCTTCGGCCTCCTCGATCAGGCCGGCGGAAAGGTCCGCATCAATGGCCATCTGCTTGCCGGGCATGGCATCCAGAGTGAAACGGGCGGCCACTTCGGCAATGCGCCCGGAGCCCTTGGTGATGACGATGAAATTGACGATCAGGAGGATGGCAAAGACGATGATGCCGATGACGAAATTGCCCCGCATGACGAAATTGCCGAAGGCCTGGATGACATGGCCCGCCGCGCCGGGGCCGGTATGACCCTCGGACAGGATCAGGCGGGTGGAAG
>JALWTJ010000517.1 GCA_027082895.1 Hyphomicrobiales bacterium
TAGCAGTCGCAGCCATAGCGGGGCAGGCGCACGAGTTTTTCCAGCTGGTCATAGTTGGCTCGGCTGCGCCCCTCGAACAGGGCGGGGGTGGTGGTAAACATGATGGCGTGGGACAGTTCCGTTACCGGCGAGGTTTTCAGAACCTGCCGTGTGGTGCCGCGCTGATAAAGGGTCTGTCCGGGAAGGCCGAGAAAGGTTTCTCCCAGAAATGGCTGGGCCATGATCCCGGCAAAGTTCACGCCCATGTGGGAAAGGGAAATCAGGGTTCCCCAGACGGGCAGGCCGGAAATGAACGAGCGGGTGCCGTCAATGGGGTCGATGATCCAGGAAAACGGGCTGTCGGTGTGCTTGTCGGCAAATTCCTCACCGATAATGGCGTGATCGGGGAAATTCGCCTCGATGATCTGGCGGATGGCCAGTTCGGCCTTGCGATCCGCCTCGGTGACCGGGTCGAAATTCTCCTGCTCCTTGTTGTCCACCAGAAGCGGGGAGCGAAAGGCGGGCAGCGTGATACGGGCGGCAGCGTCGGCGGCCTCCAGCAGGGTGTTGCGCAGCCGATCGATGTCCAGCCCGTGGCAATTTTTGCCTGTTTCAGTGTTTGTACCTATTTTCATGGTTTTTCTTTTTTATTCCAGTGGGTTGTTGGAAACAAACCGGAATCCGTCCGCAATGTGACTGATTCATTTTTGCAACAGTGGAGAGTGAATACTTTCAATTGACTGCAAAGCTGCTTGCAGAATCGGGCAAATCAGTTCACAGGCGAAGATGCATGACGTTTGGCGGGGGCGTTTCATCTTCAGGGACATCGCTGCCAATTTTTCCTCCCTTGACTGAGGGTCGCTTCGGCGACCCTTTTTTTGGCGTCGGCCGGTTCCGCTGCTGCGGGCGAAAGGAGGTCCGAGGCTGTGATCGGCCGTCATTCCGCGGCAAGGTTCTGTTCGTTCAGGGTGGCAAAATTCATCTGTGAAAGGGCGTGGATGAACCGCTCGATGATGGTCTGGATACGGTCAAATCCGGCATGTTTCAACCGGGTTTTTTCGTTCATGTACAGGTGGCGGGCAATTTCGATCTGAAGGGCGTGGACGTCGTGGTTCGGATTGCCATAGGAGCGGGTGATGAAGCCGCCCGCATAGGGACGGTTGCGGGCAACGCTCAGGCCGGCGTTTTCGAAGAATTCCTGCACGAATCCGGTCAGATGTGGCGCGCAGGTGGTGCCGAAACGGTCCCCCAGAATGATGTCGGGCCCCCGATTTCTGCCGGGCCGTCCGGTGCCGGGCATGGAATGGCAATCGATCAGGATGGCCAGCCCGAACCGCGAGCGGGTGCGGGTGAGCAGCTTTTGCAGGCAGGTATGATAGGGCCGGTAGATACCCTGGATGCGCATCAGGGCATCTTCCCATGTCAGGGACGTGCGGTAGATGGGCCGGTTTTCAGCTACGATGCGGGCAATGGTGCCAAGGCCCGCGGCCACGCGCGGAGACGTGATGTTGATGTTTTCGGGCAGGGGATCGCGGAACATGGCCGGGTCCAGTTCGTACGGTTCCCGATTGACGTCCAGATAGGCGCGGGGAAAACAGGCCCGGAGCAGGGGGGCGCCAAGAAATGGCGCGCGGGAAAACAGGTCATCGACGAAACTGTCCTCGGACTGGCGTATGGTGAGCCGGTCCAGCCGGGTCATCTGCAGAAAACGCTCCGGATAGTTCCGCCCCGAATGGGCCGAGTTGAAGACGATGGGCACGCTCTGGCGGCGGGGGCGGGTTGTTTCAAAGGCCGGTGTGGTGGCAAAGTCCGACTGCACGTTTCTTTCCCCGTTGGGTGTTGGTTAATGAATGGCGGCTAAATTTGGCGGGTCATGTCCCCGGGGTGAGGTTGCCGGTGTGGAACTGGTTGCGGGCACTGTGCCTTTTTGTTTCCGCATTGTCCAACCAAAATCCCCTGACGGCTTTTGTCGAGTCCGTTTTTTTGCGGGTTTGCTGCCAGGGAATTGGCGGGATCAGGATGAAGTTGTCCGGGCTGCCGGATGCCGGTTTTTGGAGGAAAGTTCATGTATCGCATTTTGCTGGCGGAAGATGACGCGGACATGCGCCAGTTTCTTACCCGCGCGCTCAAGAATGCGGGGTTCGACGTGGTGTCGTTCGACAATGGCAAGTCGGCCTATGAGCGGTTGCGTGAGGAGCCGTTTGCCTTGCTGCTGTCCGATATCGTGATGCCGGAAATGGACGGGATCGAGCTGGCGCGTCGGGCAACGGAACTGGATCCCGACCTGAAGGTGATGTTCATCACCGGCTTTGCTGCGGTGGCGCTCAATCCGGACAGCGATGCGCCCAAGGATGCCTCGGTCCTGTCAAAGCCGTTTCATCTGAAGGATCTGGTGAACGAGGTGGAACGGCTGCTGGCCGCCTGATCCGGGAACGCAACAGGGGACGGGTGGAGTTTTTTCCCCGTTTCGGGGCGCCAGGCCTCTTGACCCAAAGGCGGTTTTTGTGGTCTATCGCCTTGGCGCTGCCCGGATTTTTCGGGGATGGTGCCAAAAGATGGGCGTATAGCTCAGCGGGAGAGCACTACATTGACATTGTAGGGGTCACTGGTTCAATCCCAGTTACGCCCACCATCTTTTCCCCTTCGGTTTCGTCGTGAACACAGGCCCACCTTTTCCGGGGTATCTGTCCTGTTCGCGTGTCCGACCTGTTGGGGGATCCTATCCGGTTTTTTCCTGGTCCAGCCGTTCGGCGGTCAGGCGCCGGATGGCCTGCAATTCCTCGATGGTGGTGCGTATGTCGTGCAACTGGCCATTGAGATGTTCAAGGCGCTGGTCAAT
>JALWTJ010000518.1 GCA_027082895.1 Hyphomicrobiales bacterium
ACCCCGATCATGTCCCGGCTCAGATCGACCCCGATACCATGATCGTAAAGTGGAGCAAGAAGTTCCAGCATCCGCCCGGTGCCGGTTCCCAGGTCCAGCAGGCGGGAAACCTTCTGCCCGCCCAATACTTCAAGAATGGATTGCTCGATGGCCGCTTCGGAAACATGCAGGCGCCGCAGCGCATCCCAACTGCCCGCAACCTTGGAAAAATAGGCCTCCGCTCGCTGCTGCTGCCTGTCGCGCACCCTTTTCAGGGCCGCCCTGTCCGCAGCAACAAGAGGATCGCTCGCACGGATATCCGCCACGATGGCCCCGACAAGCCGGCCTGCTTCCCCCTCATCGCAAAGGCCGAAATAGGCCCACGCCCCTTCCGCATGGCGCACCACCAGCCCCGCTTCCACAAGCAGGCGCAGGTGCCGGGAAACCCGGGGTTGACTCTGCCCCAGAATTTCCGTGAGATCCTTCACCGGCAGTTCCCCCCGGGACAGCAACGCCAAAAGGCGCAGACGGGTTTCCTCCCCTGCGCCCTTGAGCATTGCTACCAGCCTGTCCAGATCAGCCACGCGTCACCTCAATCATATAAAGATATCTTTATATGATTGCCCCGAGGCAGGTCCAGTGAAATCTGCACAACCGCGGGCGAACAAGAGCACGTACCGCCACCGCCCCGCCACCATCCCGGAAACAAGGCCGGCTTGTTGGAGCCACACAATGTTCGAGCCGCTGTTCCGGGTCGCCACGTCCGGCCCGGTCAGCCGCGCGCAAACCCCTTGCACCCGGCCCCGGTCACCGCAACATCTACGCCATGACAATCAGGCCGCGTTGACCCGGTCACCGCCACGCGCTTCGTGGCGCCGCCACAGGTCAAAAATATCGTGGGCCTCGTCCCGGGACAATGCCGCGAATCGCGAAACGGAATTTTCCATCTCCTCGGCCGTCGGCTCCCGGCGCCATGGCAGAATGTTCAGCCCCGCTTCAAACTCGGACACCGAAAGCCCGAGACTGCGCCCGGCCACGATCACGGCCCGGTAGTCCTGACTTGCCAGCCACTTGACGAAAACCTGCTGCTTCAAGTTGAGCAGGGACGCCATGGCCGCGCCAAAATGGTGCCCGTACCCGAAACGGGCGAAACGGTTCAGGGCCGACAGGTCGAGTTGCTTGCGGTCCCCCAGCGCCTTGACCTGGTTCCAGGCCACCCGCCAGGAACTGGCATTGAAGCCCGCCTTGTTGCGCAGCCGGTTGTAAACCACCTCCCGGGCCTGACCCAGCGCATGTTCATCCGCAGGCATTTCATTTTGCCGCAACTGGTGCAGAACGGACCGGGACGCCTCATCCAGCTTGGCATCCAGTTTCTGCCAGTCGATACCGGCCCGGTTCCGCAAATTCTCCACCAGGCCGGGATCCTGCCGGGATTTTTCCAGCAGGCGAACCAGGGCCGTTTCCCCCAGTTCGGCCCGGTCATTGCAGACCAGACGTTCCACGGACGGGCCATCACCATGGACAATGATGGCATCTCCGACCCGCTCGGCAACTTCCTCGCGTCCGGCAATGACCACCCGATGTTCCTCGGACTTGCTGCCCACGATATCGATCAGGTCATCATCGGACAGGACATTGGAAAATTCCAGCAGCGGACGGGCCACCTCGATCGTGTCATTGGCCAGTTTGACCACCACGGTTCCCGGCGCGCGTTCCAGAGGCGCCAGCAGTTTGGCCACCTCGACGCGCCCCTCCACCTCCACCAGATCGGCAAGCTGGCTCAGCACATCGTCATACTGTTCGACCTGATCATCCGAACACCGATCGCACACGGCGGAAAAAAGACGCGCCATGTTCTGGAACAACTGCTCCCGCTCGGCCCCGTCCCCATCCCCGTCAAGGGCGCGAAACGAACCAAAGGCCGAAGCATTTTCCCCGGAATTCTGCATGTTTTCCTCCAGAAGGCACATTGGAATAGGTAAAATGATTGTGCCCTGAAGCTTTCATAGGAATATCCATGGCCGATAAATGGGGCGCCGGAAAATTGATTAAAATTGTACGTGAACCCATGGGCAGGCCACCGCCGGACAAACATGCACGTCCGAAAAGGTCAGCCCGGATAGATCCACTGCTCCCAGATACGGGCCGTTACCTGCTCCCCCTCCTCGATGGTGCCGGGCACCTCGACCCAGCCCACCAGTCCCCGCCGGTACTTGGCCACCTTGGGAAAGGCAAACTCGATATCCTCGCGCCCCTCGAACTGCTCTGCGATGGAACGCCCCGAAATACGGCACGGCCCCCGGTCCCCGTCCACCCGGATGGTAACCCCGCCTTCAAACATCAAAAGGGTGCGCGGCGGCAGAAGGGAGAAACGCGTGATCCCCTCAAGCAGAAGGTTGCCACCGATCCATTCGGGCGCCAGCCGCTCGATCCCCAGATCCTGCGCGATTGCCGACAGCTCCGCCTCATCCAGAAGGGACAGCTGTTGCTCGTTGCGCATCACGGTTCCCTTTTCATACCAGGGTTCCCGCGCATTGCTTTTCCGGGTCAGCCCCCCATGCCGGTCTCCCGCAATACCGTCAAATCCCAGCTCCAGCTGGTCAACCCTGCGCGTGCGGAACCCCTCGCCAAGGGCGCTGAACAGGCCGGTCACCCGCCCCGTCCGTTTGCATGCGGGCACGATGGTCACATCACCGGCCCCCGAAAACCGTACTTCCTTTTCAGACATTGGTTTTTCTCTTTTCCTGTTTCTGCCGCCCGAGGGAATCAAGGGAATAGATTACAAGGGAAATCCAGATCAGAACAAAGCTGGCCAGCCGCACCGGG
>JALWTJ010000519.1 GCA_027082895.1 Hyphomicrobiales bacterium
GGGAAACAACGGTACGGAACCCGTCCCGCCCCCCTTCGCCATCCAGCAGAACACTGAGCTTTTCCACCGGAGGCTTCTCCGTGTTTCCACCCGCGAACAGGTACCGCCCCCCGATCTCCGAATTCAGAAGGGAAACCACCTCGTCCAGGTGCGCCTTGGCAAAATTCTGTGCCGTTGCCAGATTGAGCTCATGCTCCCCGGCCGCATCCGCTGCCGCGAAGGCGCGGGCATCAGTCTCGATCGTGTCCATGCGCGAAACGGCAAGATCCATCACATCAAGGCGCGTTTTCACCATGGTGATGTTCTTGTCATAGGCCGCCGAACGGGAAAGCTTGTGCCGCAGGTCAATATCGGTTCCCCGCCCCGTTCCCATGTCCGAAAGGGTCTGGGCCAGCTTGCCCGTGGCCAGTTGCACCTGCAGATCGTCAAAGGTCCGGCGCATGCGCGCGATATCGGTGAACGGAGCGCCGATGGGGAACAGGGTCTTGTTGATGTTCATGGGCACCCTCCTAGATCTGCATCAGTGCCTTGAGCAGGTCCTGCACGGTGGACAGAACCCGGGCATTGGCCGCATAGGCGGTCTGAAATTCCATCAGCCGCGCCATTTCCTTGTTCACATCCACCCCGTATTCTTCCTTCATCCGCGTGTCCATGGTTTCCGCGGCGAGCTTTCGCGTTTCCTGAACGCTCTGGGCCTTTTCCACCGATGCCCCCTGATAGGCCAGGGTCTGGGACAGCATCGAGGAAACCGTTCCCGCAATCTGGGTCTGCCCCATGGACCGGGTGGCACTCAGATCGCCGGTGAACTGAAGGCTGCTCAACTGGTCCCACATCCGGTTGACACGGGAGGCATCCCCCAGCGAAGCGGTGGCGGAATATTTCACCAGCAGCGTATTATCCACCTTCACCTGCGCATTGACGGAAATGCGTGCGGCAAAGCCGGTTTTCTGGACAATACCGTCAAGAGAATTGGTAAAGGTCGCATTGGCCGTGTCCACAAACAGGGGCAGGGCCAATGTGCCATCCTGCACATTCTGCGCCGCATGGGTGGCATCAAGGGAATTTATGTCGGTCGTTCCCCCGCCCCCGTCATCCAGCACCCGCACCACGGACCCCGAGGGGTTGGAAACCGAAATGGCGGCTCCCAGCGCCGTATCAAGAGCCGTCGCCATGGCGCCGATGCCACCGGAAAAATCCAGCCCGATGGTGCGCACCCCGTTCAGCCCCACGCTGTCCATGGGCAGCTTGCTGGCATCATCCACCCGCACCACGCGCACCGTCTTGGGCACCCCCCCTTCGGTATAGGAAAGGTCGAAATGATCCCCCGGCTTGAGGGCGCTCACATCAACGTCAAACCCGGTCTGCGCCCCCGAGGCCGCGGCCGTTCCTGCAACCGTTACGCTGGACAAGGCCAACGCCAGACTCGCGGCAACATCGTCCAACTGTCCCTGGGCCTGCACCAGCGTGCTGTCACGCAACTCGATCAGCGCCCCCAGCTTGCCCGATTGCAGGATCCCCTGCCCCACCAGATCCAGCGGCAGACCCGCCGCCGTTTTCAGGTAGAGCGAACCCACCCCGTTCCTGGCCGGATCATCCGAATAGGTGGAAGTGGCCGACAGGATGCCCGCGCTCTTGAAGGAAAAAACCGAGGCCGTGTTGTCGAGAATGCCCACCCCGGACCGGGTCAGAAGCCGCGCGCTGCCATCTGCACGATAGGTAGCCCGGACATCGATCACCTCGGAAATGGAAGCCACCAGCCGGTCCCGTTCGTCGAGCAGGGCCGCCCGGGCGCCATTGTCCTGGGTCACCTCGGCCAGCCGGTTATTCACGTCCCGCAGGTTCGTCAGGTCCGCATTCAGCCCCTCCACCGCGCTGGCTATGCGCGATTCCGTATCCCGGCGCAGATCCTGAATGCCCGAACTCAGGGAATTCAGGCGATCCGACAGGGCCCCGGCCGCGTTCAGCACCGAGGCGCGCGAAGCATAGGAATCCGGGGTCGTTGCCATGGCCTGCAGGGCTGATTCAAACGTGGAATAGAGCGTATCAAGGGAGTTGTCCTCCCCCGGCTTGCCGAAATAGACTTCAAGCTGAGAGAGAAACTCGGCCCGCGTGTCCGCATATCCCGATGCGGACCGGGAATCGTTGAAATGGCGTTGCAGGGATTCGCTGAAACTGCGCTGAATGGCGGACGAACGCACCGAACTGGAGCGGTCCCCGGCCCGTTCCACCAGCGTCTGGTTCTGGGAATGATAGCCCGGCGTGCCCGCATTGGCCACATTGCGCGCCAGCACCTCCAGCCCGCGCTGGTTGACCCCCATGCCGGACAGGGCGTTGGACAATGACGCGGACAGACTCATTTCTTCTTACCCCTGTTCAGGCAGAACGGCGGCCCGGACCGCCCCCTGCCGGTAATTGCTGTTCAGATCTAGCGGACCATGTTCAGTGCTTCCTGCAGCATCTTGTCCGATGTCGTCACGATCCGGGTACCCGCGGCATAGGCCTGCTGGGTCACGATCAGGCGCGTGAATTCCTCAGAAATATCGGTGTTGGAAGCTTCCAGCGATGCTCCCTGGATACCCTTGCCATCATTGTCGATAATGGCTTCCCCGCTTTCCGATGTTGAAGCATAAATGCCCCCGTCCAGCTTCTTGAGCTGGTTGGCAGCGTTGAAATCGGCGGTCACGATCTGCGCCCGCTCCACCGACTGCCCGTTGGAATATTTGGCAACGATCCGGCCATTGTTGTTCAGGGACACCGATACGAATTCGCCCGCGGCAAACCCGTCCTGGGCCAG
>JALWTJ010000520.1 GCA_027082895.1 Hyphomicrobiales bacterium
TTTCAAAAACCGACCTGAAAGGGCGCCTGACCTATTGCAATGACGTGTTTCTGCGCATGGCCGGGTACAGCGAAGAGGAATGCCTCGGGCAACCCCATTCCATGATCCGACATCCGGACATGCCGCGCGCGATCTTCGCCCTTTTGTGGCAGGAAATCCAGGCGGGGCGCGAAATCTTCGCCTATGTCATGAACCGGTGCAAGAATGGGGATCATTACTGGGTGCTGGCCCATGTCACACCAAGCCGGGACACCAGCGGGGCCACCATTGGCTATCATTCCAACCGGCGGGTGCCGGACCGCCGGGTGCTGGAGGGCACCATCATGCCCCTTTATCAGGAACTGCTGGGGGTGGAACGTTCGGTGTCCAGCCGCAAGGACGGCCTTGCGGCCGGACTGGAGCGGGTAACGGAAAAGCTGTCGGATGCCGGCCTGGCCTATGACGAATTCATCGCTTCGCTGGCCGCCTGACAATCCGCACGGAAACGGATTTGCCAAACACCAACTTCGCAAGGAAAAACAAGATGTTCTCAGGTAAATACAAGGCAGCCGTTCAAAAGGCGCTTGACGTATGTGACCGGGTGGCCAATGGAGATTTCGAGGCCCGCGTCATCGGCATCACCGAAGAAGGAGACGCGGGACGTCTTCTGCATGCCATCAACCGGCTGATCGACCGTTCGGACGCCTATGTGCGCGAAACTCGGGCCAGCCTGGAATATGTGGCCCAGAACAAGTATTTCCGCAAGATTTCCCTCAAGGGCATGTGCGGATCCTTCGGCGAGGCCGCGGGTGTCATCAACGAGGCCATGCAGAGCATGGAGCAGCGGGTCAGCGCCTTCAGCGACGTGGTAACCCGCTTCGAACAGGACATGGGGCAGGCCATCGGATCGGTCAACGGGGCGGCGGAAGATCTCAAGAGTTCGGCGCAGGTAATGGGGGAAAGCACATCGGCCGTCTCCCAGCAATCGGTGGCAGTGGCGGCGGCGGCCGAGGAAGCTTCGGCCAATGTCAGTTCCGTGGCAGCAGCCACCGAGGAAATGACCACTTCGGTGGGGGAAATTTCCGAACAGGTGAACCTGTCCAGCCAGATTACCAGCGCCGCGGTAGAGGAGGTGCGGCAGGCCAATCAGGATGTGGGCAGCCTTTCGGAAGCATCCAGGAAGATCGGGGAGGTGGTGGCGCTGATTGCAGATATTGCCGACCAGACCAACCTTCTGGCCCTGAACACCTCCATCGAGGCAGCACGGGCCGGGGAAGCGGGCAAGGGGTTTGCCGTGGTGGCCTCGGAAGTGAAGAGTCTTGCCAACCAGACGGCCACGGCAACGGAGGAAATCGGCAAGCAGATTTCGGAAATCCAGGAAGCCAGCAACCGGGCGGTGGACGCCATTGCAAAGATCGGGGAAACCATGGGCCGGGTGGATGAAGTGTCCACCACCATCGCGGCGGCGGTAGAAGAACAGAGTGCGGCCACCCAGGAAATTGCCGGATCCATCGACATGGCTTCAAGCGGCACTGCGGAGGTTTCCTCCAATATCCAGAACATTTCCAAGTCCGCCTCGGAAAACAATTCAGTGGCAGCCGAAGTTCTCACATCCTCCGAGAAACTGGCGGACAATGGCAAGAGCATGCAAACGGCGGTCGATGGTTTCCTGGAGCAGGTCAAGATGGTCATCTGAGCCGGCCGCCTGATACGGCGCGACCCGGCATACCCGGACCCGATCGGCATCGTTCGGATTGAAAGAAAAGCCCCGGTGGATTCACCCACCGGGGCTTTCTTGATCTGGAAAACGATCTGGAGCGGTCAGCCGACGATTTCCTCGTCGGTAAAGAAATACTTGATTTCCTCGGCCGCGGTTTCCGGCGCATCGGAGCCGTGGACGGAGTTTTCGCCGATGGACAGGGCAAATTCCTTGCGAATGGTGCCCTCGGCGGCCTCGGCCGGGTTGGTAGCGCCCATGACTTCACGGTTCTTGGCGATGGCATCTTCCCCTTCAAGCACCTGCACCACCACCGGCTCGGAAATCATGAAATCCACAAGTTCGCCGAAAAAGGGGCGATCCTTGTGCACGGCATAGAATCCTTCGGCCTGTTCCCGGGTCATGTGAATGCGCTTGGAGGCAACAACACGCAGACCGGCTTCCTCGAACTTGGCAATGATCTTGCCGGTCAGGTTGCGTTTGGTGGCATCGGGCTTGATGATGGAAAAGGTGCGCTGAATGGCCATTTGATGATCCTTGAACTTGGTGGAGGAATGGAATTTCGAGCGGGTTATAGGGGCTGATACTTCCTGATACAAGCACTTGTTGCCCCTGCCCGTTTCCGGCGGCATGGGCGGGTTCCCGCCTGCAAACCTTCACTATGGGCAGGCCTGTTGAATTTGCAGCGCAAACGGCCTTAAATCGGGCATGGCCCATGCTGTTTTCATTCAGAACCCTACTTCCGTTTACAAAGATGCCCCGGGCCGCGCCTATCATTTTCCGAAGCAATACCTGAACGTTGTAAAGGAAACGGTGGGCGACTGGGTCGTGTTTTACGAAGGGCGTAGCGGCGCCTTCGGATATGTATCCATCCAGAAAGTGGCTGAGGTCATTCCCGACCCCGATTTGCCCAATCATTTTTTCGCCCTGCTGGATCAGGGATCGGAATGGAGTTTCGAGCAGATTGTTAAACGAGCCGATGCTCAGGGCGTGGCGTTTGAACATTCGTTGCGCGGCCTGGATGGGCGTCCTACATCCGGCGGAAGCAATGTATCAGCAGTGCGGCGCCTGTCGGAACAGGAATTCACGGCCATTGTG
>JALWTJ010000521.1 GCA_027082895.1 Hyphomicrobiales bacterium
TACCGGGGGAACGCCAACAGCCACCGACGAGGCCCTGGGTACCGGCGACGGCACCACCACCCAGTTCCAGCTGACGCGCACCTACGGTGGCGTCCATGACCCCTGGGTACGGGCCATCACCAAGCCGGTGGCCGCAACGGTGCGCGTCGGCATGGACGGAACCGAAATCCCGGCAACAGACTTTTCGGTGGATGAACTGACCGGTTTCCTTTCCTTCAACACCGCCCCCGGCTCCGGGGTGGTTCTGACGGCAGGTTTCGAATTCGACATTCCCGTCCGCTTTGATACCGATTGGCTGAACGTGGAACTCTCCAGCTTCGATGCCGCATCCGTACCGTCCATTCCGGTGATCGAGGTGCGCGAATGAAAAATTTCAGCTCCGCCATGAGCGCCCATCTGGAATCAGGCGCCACGACCCTGGTGTCCTGCTGGCTGATCGCGCGCACGGACCAGGTGGTTCTCGGGTTTACCGATCACGATCGCGCCCTGACCGTTGACGGCAATTCGTTTCTGCCCGCCAGCGGCATGGAGGCAAGCGATGTCGCCACCCGACTGGGGGCGCAGGTCGATACCAGCGAAATTGCCGGCATCCTGTCCTCCAGCGCCATCAATGAAGATGACATCGTGCTGGGCCGCTACCGGGACGCCCTTGTGACCACCTACCTTGTCAACTGGCGCGACACGTCCATGTTCCAGATCATGCGGCGTGACACCATAGGCGAGATCACGCGGGAAGATGGCCTGTTCCGTGCCGAGCTGCGCTCGCCCCTGCAGGCGCTCAACATCCCGAAGGGACGCTTCTACCAGTCGGTATGCGACACCTGGGCCGGTTCGTCCCGCTGTGGTGTCGATCTTGAACTGGCTGCCTTCAAGGGAATCGCAACGCTCAGTGCCGTTTCCGCGCGTCATACACTCAAGGTAACGGGGCTGAACAGCTTTTCCGCCGGATGGTTCACCTTCGGGCAGGCCGTCTGGCAAACCGGTGCCCGCGCGCAGTTGAGGGACACGATCGTTGGTCACGAAACCGATGGCACAACGACAACGCTCCAGTTCAGCGAACCGGTGGGGGACACGGTCAAGGCCGGTGACACGTTGAACGTTTATGCCGGGTGCAACCGCCTGTTTTCAACCTGCCGCGACAAGTTTGCCAATGGGGTGAACTTCCAGGGGTTTCCCCATGTGCCGGGCAACGATTTTCTTCTCTCCTATCCCCAGCCCGGGGACCGGTTGGCCGGGGGAGCGCTGATCAAATGAACATGACCGGAAAAAGGGCGGCCCGTGAGGCCGTGAAGTGGCTGGGCACGCCCTACCGGCACCAGGCCAGCCTGTGCCAGGTCGGTTGCGACTGTCTGGGATTGTTGCGCGGTGTCTGGCGTGCCGTCTGCGCCACGCCGCTGGAGCCCCTGCCGCCCTATTCGCGCCACATCAGGCCCAATGCGCAGGAACGGCGCCTTGAGGAAGCCGCCAACAGGTACCTGATCCGGCTGAATGGACCTGTCCCCACCGAACTGCTGGCGCCGGGAACGGTTCTGCTCTTTTGCATGCATGGCCATTCCTCGCCGACCCATTGCGCCATTGGTCTTGGGGAAGGGGACATGATCCACGCCCAGGAACGCCGCGGGGTGCTGCGCACCCCCCTGTCCGACCGCTGGCGGCGGCGTATCCATTCACTCTACCTGTTTCCGGAAAAGGAACATAACATGCAGGCCTCTTCATAATGGCAACCCTTGCATTGTCCATCGCCGGGCAGGCCGTGGGCGGGCTGGTAGGCGGCCCCCTGGGCGCCACGGTCGGCCGTGCTCTTGGCGCCCTTGCCGGCAACGCCCTGGATACCGCCCTGTTGGGCACCCCGCCCGAACAGACCGCCCCTTCTCCCCTGGCGCTTCAGGGCTCGACCCGCGGAGCGCCCATTGCCCGCATCTATGGCTGGTCCCGTCTTTCCGGCAACATCATATGGGCCACCGAACTGGCCATTCAGGACGCCGCTTCGGGCGGCGCAAAGGGAGACCAGACCGGCGGCGATGGTGATATTGTCGCAAATTTTGCCGTTGGATTGTGTGAGGGAGAAGTCTCCCACCTGGGGCGCATCTGGGCCGATGGCCGCCTGCTGGAAACCGAAAATCTTTCCATCCGCTTTTACCGGGGCACCAGCGATCAGGCCCCCGACCCTTTGCTGGAATCGGTTCAGGGAGCGGGGAACACCCCGGCCTATCGTGGCCTGTGTTACCTCGTATTCGAGGGGCTGGTGCTGACGCCGTTCGGCAACCGGATCCCCAATATCAGCGTTGAGCTGTGCCGCAGCGTGGGCGATCTCGAACCGGCCATTCGTGCCATCACCGTCATACCTGGAGCCACCGAGTTCGGATATGACCCTCAGCCGCGGGTGCGTATCGTTTCCAGCGGTGTTACCACGTCTGAAAATACCAGCTTGCTGGGCCAGACATCCGACTGGACCTTGTCCATCGACCAGTTGATGAACCTGTGCCCGAACCTGAAACATGTGGCCCTTGTCGTTTCCTGGTTCGCCGATGATCTGCGCTGTGGCACCTGCCGCATCCAGCCCCGCTCCCTGGGCACCACCCGCACCATACAGGGTACAAGCTGGCGCGTTTCGGACAGCGGGCGCGCCGATGTGCCGGTGGTGTCCGAGCATGATGGCGGGCCGGCCTATGGCGGAACGCCGTCCGACTCCGCGGTACTGGCGGCCATCGCCGACCTGAAGCTGCGAGGCGTCAAGGTTACGCTTTATCCGTTCATCCTGATGGATGTTCCGGCAACCAA
>JALWTJ010000522.1 GCA_027082895.1 Hyphomicrobiales bacterium
GCTCGCTTCCATGCCGAAAGAGGCGCCATCGAACACCAGTTCGTCCTGCCCCCCCACCTGGTTGAGATAAAGCAGGGGCAGGCCGGTTTCGGCAATCCGCTGCCGGACCACATCGAACCTTTCGGCCTGCTTGTTGCGCCAATAGGGAGAGCCGTTGGGGCACAGGAGAATTTGTGCGCCCCCCTTTGCCAAAGAGGCACAGGCGTCGGGGGACCAGACATCTTCGCATATGGGCACCCCGACACGGACGCCCCGAATGAGAAACGGTTCGGGCGGCGGGCCGGGGGTGAAATAGCGCTTTTCATAAAAGACATCGTCATTGGGCAGCTTGTGCTTTGCCCGGTAATCGACGATGCGGCCCTTCTCGATCAGTGCCACGGCGTTGAACAATTTCCCTTCCACCTGCCGGATGGTGGGCATGAGAATGGATAGCTCAGCCCCGGCAACTCGCGTGGCAAAGGTGGTGAGCGCCTCGGTGGCATCGGCAAGGAAGCTGGGCTTGAACAGCAGGTCCTCGGGGAAATAGCCGGTCAGGAACAGTTCGGAGAACATCAATATGTCCGCATGCTGCCGATCGGCATCGGCAACCGTTGCCACTGCCAGTTCAAGATTCTGCTGCAATGCCCCCACCTTGGGGTTCAGCTGCGCCAGGGCGATTTTGAGGGAGTGGGTCACGGGTTGGCTTCCGGATGATGGTTCGGGGCAGGCTCAGGCGGACTGATAGAATGAATTCGGGCGTCCAACAACCATTTTGCGCACGGCAGGGCCACCCGACCCTGTTCCGGCGCATCCTTTGTCCTGCCTGCCCTCTCCCCTCAGGCGGCCCTGCCCCTTTCTCCTGACCGGAAAGGACTCAGATTCTCCGTGCGATGATGAGGGGAAAACGCTCGGGCGCTCCCGGATCAGAAGCGGCCGGTAATTTCCGCCAGCAGACCGGCACGGAAAAACTGCAGGCCCGATACATTGGTGATGTAGGTCTGCTCGGTAGCTGGCGAAGCCACATCGCGTGTCACCACGTCCATGGTTGCTTCCCCGGTCAGGTACCAGGCGCGTCCCCCGACCCGGAACGTGAGGTTGTCCGTGGGATGAAAGCCGAGCATGGCTTCCCCGCTGGCTCCGTACATGCGGCCCGAAATGTTGCCGGCCGACCCTTGAGTATAGGTGGCGCCGCCCGAAAGGTAATTGGGGAAATAGAGGGCGCCATAGGTTCCGTTCAGGCTGGCATAGGGAATGATGGCAGCTTCGGCACGCAGGTCGAACATGTCCCCCAGGTCCGTATCCACTGCCGCACCCAGCTTGAGCATGTGAATTTCGGTGGTGTTGGTCTTGCTGTCGCCGCCACCGCTGGAGGTGGTGAAGGTGGAACGCCCCATGTCCGGGTTGTCGGTCAGAAACTGGTAGCCCAGAAAGCCGCCGAAATGAAAGGCATCGGTGCCAAAGGGCAGCATGCCGAAATCGGCCCCGGCATAGGCCACATATCCGCCGGCCATGGTCCGGTCGCCCCCGGTTTCGGGGGTCGAATAGGCGCCGTCGATCTTGGCGGCGTAGCCGATATTGCCCTTGAGGAAGCTGGCGGTGGAATTGTCGTCAATGCGGACATGGGCTTCCAGGATGTGGCTCGTGTCCCGGGCCGCATAGTCGCCCCCGAAGGCGCTGAGCTGGTGGGCACCCATGGAGTACCAGTAGCGAATGCCCATCTCGAAATCCAGCGGGTCCGGTTCGCTGGGGAACCCCCATTCCTCGGGGTAGGAGCCGCGCAGATCCTGTCCGGGCACCTGATAGTCGGCTGCCAGAACCGGCGCCGCTACCAACAGGGTGGCACAGGCAGTCACACAAAGAGACAGGAAACGGGGCATTGAGCGGACTCCAGCACAAACGGATACGAATTACCGGACCGTTTATCCCTGATTAAGGTTAATGTTGTGCTAAGTGGGCGCCGCGCAGCGGCAAACCACCGGGCGGCATGTCCACGATTGCCTCATTGCGCAGACAATTATGGCGCCCGGCGTACGCCGCGATCCCGTTCATCCGCGACCGGCAGAAGCCATGGAAAGCGGAAACCGCGAAAAGCGGTGTCAGGCGGTTTTCTTTTCCGATGCCGGATCCTGCTGGCGCATTTCCTCGGCAATCAAGAACGCCAGTTCCAGCGCCTGGGACGCATTCAGGCGCGGGTCGCAATGGGTGTGATAGCGGTCGGACAGGGATGCCTCGGTGACAGCGGACAGGCCGCCCACGCACTCGGTCACGTCATCCCCGGTCATCTCGAAATGAACGCCCCCGGCATAGGTTCCCATCTGCCGGTGCACCTCGAAGAAGCCCTTTACTTCGCCCAGCACCTTTTCAAAGGGGCGGGTCTTGAAACCGGAGGATGCCTTGATGGTGTTGCCGTGCATGGGGTCGCAGCTCCAGACCACGGTGCGCCCGGCTTCCTTGACCGTTTCGATGAGGGGCGGCAGGCAGTCTGCCACCTTTTCCTCCCCGAAACGGCAGATAAGGGTCAGCCGCCCGGCTTCATCATCCGGATTGAGCCGGTCCATCAGGGTCAGGAGATCGTCGCGGCTCAGACTGGGGCCGCACTTGACGCCGATCGGGTTCCGGATGCCGGAAAAATATTCCACATGGGCCCCGTCGGGCTGGCGGGTACGGTCGCCGATCCAGAGCATGTGCCCGGAGGTGGAATACCAGTCCCGGGTGATGGAATCCTGCCGGGTCAGAGCCTGTTCATAGCCCAGGAGCAGGGCCTCGTGACAGGTATAGAACTGGGTGGT
>JALWTJ010000523.1 GCA_027082895.1 Hyphomicrobiales bacterium
AAGGTAGAGCCGCATGGATATATCTCCGGCACCCTCACCGCATTCGTCAACGGTCACAAACAAAGTGACATTGAAGCCCTGCTGCCGTGGAATTTTGAAGCATAGGTGCCAACGGGCCACCGCTTACTATTAACCCGCCCCTGCCATCGTTCTATTTCCGCTTGCCAGCAGAGTTTTTGGCTGCAGCCCTTTGTGCACGGGCGGCAAAACTACCTTTCGGGGTTTGTCCACCGATTGCACGGGCTGTTGTGCTCTGGACCCGCGCTGCGACACGGGTAGTCGTCGGTGTGGATTTTGAAGATTTGGAACCGTTTTTCATGCTATCCTCCTTTGGTTATTAGCAAAGATAGGAGTAGAGTTCCCGCTGCCTGTCAGCATCCCGTGTGTTGGGGACACAAAATGGAAATTTTGTATATTTTGGCGTGTACTGAATATGCCGGGGTAATTATTTGCCTTGGTTCACCGCTAATTAATCAATAACCGGATAGAATGGCTGCCCCCAATCCTCGTCCGGGTTGTCCATCATGATATCAACGAATACCGGCATCAGGAACCCAAGGATGGCTGCGCTGTCGCTAACTTGTGCGCGGTTGACGGCGCTGTTCCATGTCGCCCCACCATGGATCAACTGGTTGCGCAAAATATAGAGCCGGTCGAAAACAAAGCTCAGCACGCGGGCAGTATCGGTGGATTGCACGGCCTGCGCAAAGCTGCGGGCGGAAGCATTGAAACGTTCTTCCCAGTCGCCATAGCCATCAACCCCGTTATGGAATTGCCAGAATGGATTGAACACATAGCGGTTTTGCATGAGGGTGCGGATTGGGCCGGAAAACCGCTGCCAGATGGCGTTGTAAATCTGCCGGTCGGTGTCAAGCGCCACCAGTTTGGCAAAGAATCCCTCGAAGGCCCCGCGCTCGCCGGTGGCGATACCTTGCAATGATCCCTCATCAGCATAGGCGGCGTTGAAGGCGATCCACAGGAACAGGAAGGCGGCGTCATGATCATCACCGGCCTGTTCGGCGCGTCCGATCCAGCTGATCGAGCGGTGGACGCGCAGGCCCATGGTTTCGGGAAAATCCGCACGAAGGGCGCGCTGTTTTTCTTTCAAGGTGGCGTGGGGGATGGTTTCAGGCATGAGCAATTCTCGTGGTTTGAATGGGTTGAAGGAAATTCAGGGCAAAGCGTCAAAATCTGATCGTCGGTAATATTCGCTCAAGTCGCGTAAACCCGCCGGTTCCAGCACCTCGACCGCGTCACCCCATTGATAGAGGAACCACGCCATTTCCAGCCAGCCGGCGGCATGGAAGCGGACGATCAGGCTGCCGTCAGGCTGATGTTCGGTACTCTGGTTGGGATGGAATTGGAACCCGGCGGCACGCTCGGCGGCGGCAGGACTGAAACGCCACACAACCTCGCCATATTGCGCGGGGTCCTGATAGGCACCGAAGGCTTTTGCCGCATAGGTGTCGATGGAAAACCCGTCTTCAAAGGCAAAACTTTCGTCCAGGCATTTTGCGGTCTGGATCCGGTCCATGCGAAAGTTCAGCAACTCCGGCCCGCGGGCAGGCTGGCGCGCCACCAGATAGCTGCGCAGGCCCAGCAGAACGCCGTGCGGTTCTACAATCCTTTGCTTGCTATCCTGTGCCCCGTAGGAAATCTCCAGCCGGAACGGACCGCGCAAGGCCTCGATCACCGCATCCATGACCTTGGGGCGCTGCGCTGCACGTGGCCCCGGGCGGGCGACATGGCCAAGTGAGGCAAGAACCGCCTCGGCATCCGCTTCGGCCCTGAGGGCATCCCGCGCTGGCAAGTGGGCCATCAGCCGGTCTCGCATGTCTTCCAGTGCGCAGGCATGGCGCAGGCGGTTGTCGTCACGCGCCGAGGTGGCGGCTATTTCCAACGCTTCGATGGTGGTTTCCTGACGCGGCGCCAGCCGCGCAATCGCCGGATCAATCAACCGCCAGCGCCGCCGTCGATCCGCCCCGTCGGTAATCTCCACATTGGCAAATGTAGCTTCCAGCGCATCGGTCATGCGTTGCGCTGTGCGATGGGAAACATCAAATTCGGCGCGGATTTCCGCAAGGCTAATTCCACCGTGGCGCGAGGACGCCATTAGTGCGAGACGAAGCAGATCTTGGGCTTTTGCAAAAGACATTTTCAACCACGACAGGAATTGACACCCTTATAGGCTATTGTTCACAGTGAGTTCTGTCGAGATGATTCTCTCGATAGTGGTTTTTTAGTGAATTGGAGCATTTATTGCGCAAAGTTGGTGGTCATATCCTGTTTTCGGCATCCGACCTTATGAAATTCATGGGGTGCAAGCACGCGACCGTGTTGGATATGGCGCGGATGCGCGGAGAAGGCCCAAAGCCCCGAGCCGACAGCGAGGATGCGGCGCTGTTGCAAAAACAGGGTGACGCGCACGAAGCCGCACATCTGGACAAGCTGAAAACACAGGGGCGGCGGCTTATCGAGATCGACAGCGGAGATCTTGCGGCCAATGCTGCCGAAACCCGCGAGGTTCTGGCAGAGGGGCCGGATGTGGTTTTTCAGGGCGCGTTTCTGTCGGGCAACTGGGGTGGCTGGTCGGATTTTCTGGAACGGGTGGAGCGCCCCTCGAAGCTGGGGGATTTTAGCTATGAGGTCGCCGATACCAAGCTGAAACGCACGCCGCACCCCAAACATGTGCTGCAACTGGTGCTCTATTCCGACCTGCTGGCGGAAATTCAGGGGGTGGTGCCGGAATTTGCCCATGTGGAGTTGGG
>JALWTJ010000524.1 GCA_027082895.1 Hyphomicrobiales bacterium
TTGACATAAATCAAGGCGACGCTTCGCCTCAGCCAACAGATTTCGCTTCTGCTGCCTGGAAAGTGGCTTCCAGAGCGCATAGATTTGCCGGAGCAATCATGTCAACGGTTCAAATGCGTAAGTTCGAACCCCTGATTCGCCGCTTTGAAACTGTTCGGGCCGAACAATTGGCCCTGTGTGACGAACTGGAAAGACTGGCCGATGATCTGGGCGACCGCCCCGACCGGCAGCGGTGTATGGAACTGGCCCGCCGCATGGAATCGGTGATGGGACGGGCCCGCGAGTTCGAGCGTTCCCAGATGTTCCCTGCCCTGCATCAGTTGACCGGGGCGGGGTCCGATCGCTGCGATATCCTGTCCGCCCGTCTGCTGGAGCAGCTCGAATCCGAACAGGAAGATGATTTTTTGCTGGTAGGAGAGGCCACCGAAGCCCTGCTGGAGTTCGGTGGCGGCAAATCCTCCGTTTCTCCCGATGCTATCGGCTACCTGCTGCGGGGTCTGTTCGTGGGGTTGCGCCGCCATCTGGCCCTTGCAAACGAAACCCTTGCTGCCCTGGGGGCAGGGTAATGGCCGCATGGCCTTATGCGCAGAGGCTGAACGCTTCCAGAGGGCGCCGGGGAGTGCCCCTCAGATGATATCGGAGCCGTAGCCGCAGCTTTTGCGCAGCTTTTCGATATCCGGTACGCTGATGTGCCGGTGGTTGTGAATGTCGATGATGCCCGCCTTGCGCAGCTTGGTGAACTGGCGCGATACGGTTTCGATGGTCAGGCCGAGGAAATCGGCAATGTCGGCTCGGGTCAGGGGCAGGTCGAAGCTGATCGAGCGGTCCGTGTGGGTGGGATCCTTGTGGGTGGAAATCAGGTAAAGGAAACTGGCCACCTTTTCGTTGGCGGTTTTCCGGCCCAGGGTCACCATCCATTCCCGCGCTTCGTCCAGTTCGCGCAGGGTCTGCTCCAGCAGTCGCCCCTCAAGGGCCGGATTGTGGGCAACAAGGGATTCCACGGCCGCCTTGGGCATGCGGCACAGTTCCACGTCGGATGCCGCGTCCGCATTCAGATTACTCTGGCGGCCATAAAGGCGGCCCAGGAAATCCGGTGCGAATTGCAGGCCGACCACCTGCTGCCGCCCGTCCTCCAGGATCTTGGACAGCTTGACCACCCCCCGCATGACCGATGCATAGGAGTTGATCGGATCCGTGTCGTTTATCAGCGGTTCACCGGCACCCTTGTGCACCTGGTGGCTGTGCTTTGACAATTCGAGAAGTTCCTCATCGCTCAACACGCCGCAGATGCCCCGGTGCCGTGCCTCGCAAAACTCGCACAGGCGCGGAACGCGCGAATTGTGCACATCTTTTCGTTGGCTGGACAAGGTGTCGTCACTTCCGGTTTGGCAAGAGCCGTCTGGCAAGGGGCAATGATGCCGGGGGTGGCACGTCTGATGCCATGTTTGACATATAAAAGGCCAAAGAGCCAGCCCCGCAGGGCGCGCAACCGCCCCTTCCTAGCCCCCCTCGGTTGCCCCTTCATCCTGTGTGAAGAATACCAGTTGCTCCCCGTCCCCGCTCACGATCTGAATGCCCGCACGCCGGGCCGTTTCCAGTGCCAGCCGGGTCGGTGTGGCGCAGATGGCGACAAGGCTGAACCCGGCCGCAGCGGCCTTTTGCGCCATTTCCACCGAGAAACGGCTGGAAAGGGTCAGAAAACCGTCCCGGCCGCAAAGGTTCCTTTCCGCCATGGCCCCGCGCAGCTTGTCCAGGGCATTGTGCCGCCCCACGTCCTGCCGCGCCAGCATGACCTGCCCCCTGTCATCCATCAGCGCCGCCCGGTGCATTCCCACGGAATGGCATGAACGGGACCCGTCCTGTCGGGCGGCGGAAAATGTGCCAAGGGCCGACCGGATGGCCTGATCACCTGGCACCAGCCCTCCGCTGACCTGAAGCCGGGGCAGGGCGGCCTCCAGTGTCTGCGCGCCGCAGATGCCGCAGCTGCTTCCCCCCACCACCCGGCGTGCCCGTGCCATGGCCTTTTCCAGTCTCTTTTCGGGAACCAGAATGTTGACCACCATGCCCTCGCCAATATCCTGAAACCGGATATCGCCAATGTCCCGGCGGCGGGTGATGATGGCCTCGTTCAGGCTGAAGCCGATCACGAATTCTTCGAGATCGGCCGGGCTCACCATCATCACGCCAAACCGTTCCCCGTTGAAGAACATCACCAGGGGTATTTCCTCGGCCACGCTCCAGCGGGTGGAAAGGGCCGCGTTCCTGTCCCCGTGGCGGATGTCCACCGCAACCCGGGGCGAAACATTTCCCCTGCCCGCTCCTTTCCCGTTGTTCCCCGCTCCGGGGTACAGGGATTGCCGGGGACGCCGTGCGGTCATTCCGCCGGCTCGTTCAGAACTTCCGGCGGGTGCTGCCGTTCATGCTCGCGCTGCCAGTCCGACAGGTGATTGGTCAGTTTCACCTCGACCGCCGTCACCTTGTACTCGGGGCAACTGGTGGCCCAGTCCCCATTGTCCGTGGTAATGACATTGGTCCCGCTCAGGGGGTGGTGAAAGGTGGTATAAACCACCCCGGGCACCATGCGCTCGCTGATGACGGCCCTCAGGCTCGTCTCCCCCATCCGTGAGCGGATCGCTACCATGTCCCCATGCTGGATGCCGCGCTGCTCGGCATCAATGGCGCTGATTTCCAGCACGTCTTCCCCGTGCCAGCGATTGTTCTTTGTTCGCCGGGTCTGTGCGCCCACATTGTATTGGGTCAATA
>JALWTJ010000525.1 GCA_027082895.1 Hyphomicrobiales bacterium
TGAAAACATTGAAAAATTCACATTAATTCTGCCCGTCATTGCCCCATGTCCCCCGGATTCGGCAATTGGGGGAATGCCGGTCAGGCCGACGCCTGCACGGCCTGGGCCGTGGCAAGGTCCACCGAAACCAGCTGGCTGACCCCCCGTTCCGCCATGGTCACCCCGAACAGGCGGTTCATCCGGGCCATGGTGATGGGGTTGTGAGTGATGACGAGAAAACGGGTCCGGGTGCGCGCACGCATGCTGTCCAGAAGGGTGCAGAATCGCTCCACATTGGCATCGTCCAGCGGCGCGTCCACCTCGTCCAGAACGCAGATCGGGGCCGGATTTGTCAGGAAAACGGCAAAGATCAGCGCCATGGCGGTCAGGGCCTGCTCGCCGCCCGACAGCAGGGACAGGGACTGGGCCTTCTTGCCGGGGGGGCGTGCCATGATCTCCAGTCCCGCCTCCAGCGGATCGTCGCTCTCAACGAATGTGAGTTCCGCCGACCCGCCCCCGAACAGGGTTTCGAAAAGGTCGGAGAAATGGGTGTTCACCTTGTCGAAGGCTTCGGTCAGCCGCGCCCGGCCCTCCCGGTTGAGGCTGGAAATGCCGGTGCGCAGCTTGGAAATGGCGGCGATCAGGTCTTCCTTGTCCCGCACCATCACGTCCAGTTTTTCGCTGACGTCCTCCAGTTCCTTTTCCGCCGACAGGTTGACCCCCCCCAGCCGCTCCCGCTCCGCCTTCAGCCGTTCCAGCTTCTTTTCGGTCGCTGCGGCGTCGGGCAGGGGGCTTTCCGGCTTGATGCCGGCCACCCGTGCCGTTTCCGTCGCCGGGATGCCAAGGGATTCCTGCACCATCTGTTCGATCTGCTGGCGCTGGGCCACAAGCCCCTTCAGCCGTTCGTCGATCCGGGCCATCTCGGCGCTGGCCTTTCCCAGCACATTGGCAGCCTCGCGGCTGGCCCGGTCCATCTGCCGGAAATGCGTATCCGCTTCGGCCAGCCTGTCCCCGTGGGCCTTGTGGGCCAGACGTGCCTCCTCCAGCTTGTCGTCCAGCGCTGCACGTTTTTGTGCCGAATCGTCGGGCAGGGCGGCCAGCGCCTTGATCTGCCTGTCGATTTCCTGTGCCCGCGTGCGTAGCGCCTCCAACTGGGAAAGGGCGCCCGCCTTGCGTTTCTGCCAGCCGGCCATTTCCTTTTTAATTCCGGCCAGCCGCTCGGTGCGCATGCGCTGGGTGTGCTCGAAATTGGACAGGGACACCCGGGCATTGTCCGCCCGTTCCCGCGCTTCGGCCAGTTGCTGTTCGGCAATGGCTACCTCATTGGCCACATCATCGGGCAGGGGCATTTGGGCCAAAGCCTGTTCGGATTCGGTTCGCACCTGCTCTGCTTCCTCAAGGCTGGAGCCCAGCCGCACCCGCGCTTCCTCCAGCGCACTTTGCCGCGTGACCAGGTCGCCCACTGCCTTCTGGGCCACATCCAGCAGGTTCTGGGAGCGCGAGATCTGGTGCTGCGCGTCCCGCCACGCCTGCTGGCAGGCCTTTGCCTTTTCCTGAGCTTTTCGCAGGCGTTCCTGCAATGTGTCGCTTTCCTGCCGGGCCAGCCGCAAAGCCTCGCGGGCACGGCCAACCTCACCATCCAGTTCCGCCAGACGGTTGCGCTGGGAAATGCGCTGAGCGGCCGGGCTTGGTGCGTCGGCCTTGGCCACCAGCCCGTCCCACCGCCACAGATCCCCCTGCAGGCTGACCAGCCGCTGGCCGGTTTCAAGCTGCACCATCAGTTCCGCACCCTGTTCCGCCTCCACGATGCCGATCTGGTCCAGGGTCCGTTTCAGACTGTCCACCCCGCGCACGAAACGGGAAAGGGGTGTAGCGGCCGCGGGAAGCGAGGGATCATTGTCACCGTTCCCCGGCCGGGCCCAGTAAATGGGCGCCCCGTCATCGGAGGATGCTTCAAGATCGTCCCCCAGAGCGGCCCCCAGCGCCACCTCATAACCCGGCGTTACCTCCAGTGCGTCCACGATGGCCGGCCACAACTCATTGTCCCCGATATTGAGCACCCGGGCCAGGGTTTCCGCTTCCGCTTCCAGCCGGCTGGTCTGTTCCGCCAGCTCCCGCAGATGCGGGCGGCTCTTTTCCAGCGCTCCCTGTGCCGCCTGAACATCCGCTTCCGCTGCAACGGCTTCCTCTTCGGCCCGCGCCGATGCCTCCTTTGCCGCGGCCAGTTCGGCCGTGCGCTGCCCGATCACCGCATCCTGATCCAGCTGTTCCCCAAGCTTTTGCGCCTCTGCGTCGACATCCGCGATCTGGATGGTGAGCCGTTCCGCTCTTTTGCGCGCATCATCGGCCAGCCGCTGCGCCTGGGCCCGGTCCGCCCGGGCCTGGGCCAGCCGTGCTGTGGCCACCCGAAAGGTTTTCTCCTTTTCCTCAAGCAGGGCGCGGCTGGTCGCGAACCGTTCTTTCAGGGCATCCAGCCCCTCCCGGGAATCTTCCGTTTCCGCCACGAGAGCGGCCCGCTCCACCTCGTATTGTTCAAGAGCCTGTTCGCTGTCCTGCACCAGCCGGGCTTCGCGTTCCACATCGCCGTTGACCTGTTTCAGCCGCCGGTTCAGATCCTGCTGCTGTGCGCCCATTCGCTCGATTTCGTTTTCCAGCTGTTCGCGCAGGATCTTGAGACGCTGCACGCCGGCCCCGGCCCGCGCTTCCTCTTCCCGCAGGGGAACCAGTGCCGCTTCGGCCGCTTCAAGGGCCTTCCGGCTTTCCAGTTCCTGGTGCTTGGCTTCGGCCAGTTGCGTGATCAGACGGGCCTGAACGGCCTGCGCTTCCTTTTCCGCCACCCGTGAAGCGACCCAGCGCACATGGAACAGTGCTGCCTCGGCCCGCCGGATGTCCCCTGAAATGTTGCGGTAGCGCACCGCCTGCCGGGACTGGCGTTTCAGGGTTTCGACCTGCCCTTCCACCTGGGCGATAATGTCGTCCACCCGCTCAAGGTTGTTTTCTGCGCCTTTGAGCCGCAATTCCGCCTCGTGGCGGCGCGAATAAAGGCCGGAAATGCCCGCTGCTTCTTCCAGCAGTGCCCGGCGCTTGACCGGTTTGGCATTGACCAGTTCCCCGATCTGCCCCTGGCGCACCAGCGCCGGAGAATGGGCCCCCGTGGAGGCATCGGCAAACAGAAGCTGCACGTCCCGCGCCCGCACATCCTTGCCGTTGACCCGGTAGACAGATCCGTTTTCCCGCTCGATACGGCGGGAAACCTCCAGCATGTCCGCATCATTGAAGGCGGGGGGGGCCGTGCGGTCGCTATTGTCCAGAAAAAGGGTGACCTCGGCAAAATTCCGCCCCGGCCGGCCCGCGGAACCGGAAAAGATCACATCGTCCATTCCCGTTGCCCGCATGGCCTTGTAGGAGCTTTCCCCCATGACCCAGCGCATGGCTTCCATCAGGTTGGACTTGCCGCACCCGTTGGGGCCCACCACCCCGGTCAGGCCCGGCTCCAGATAAAGATCGACCGGGTCGCAAAAACTCTTGAAGCCGCTCAGGCGCAGGCGCTGGAATATCATGTTGCACCCGCCCTTCTGCCGGCAAACAGAGCCGGGACGGAACACCATGCGCCCCCGGCGGCAGGAACGGGCAGTTCATGCTTGATCAGGAAATGCAGGAAACGGGCCGGTTCGCGGGAAAACCGGCGCGCGCGATCAGCCCTGCAGCGGATCGATTTCCGCTGCCAGCTGTTCGATGGTCTTTTCGCCTTCCAGCATCTTGCCATTGACATAGAATGTGGGCGTTCCCGTTAGATCGAATTCGTTCAGTGCCTGATCGCGCACCTTCTCCATCCGCGTAAAAAGATCCTGATTCGTCAAGGCGCTTTTGAAGGTTTCCTCAGTAAATCCAAGCTGAACGGCCACCGCCAGCATGGCATCGCGCGGCGTCTGGGAACGGGCCCACACGTCCTGGGAGGCGAAATAGGTGGAAATCACCTCGTGATAGGAATCCTCGCCCGCCGCATCGGCCAGCATGAACACGACCGCATCCAGCACGTTGCGGATGAACGGTCGCAGGATGAAGCGGGTCTTTCCGGTCTCGATATACTGTTTTTCCAGTTCCGGCAGGGTTTCCCGGTGGAACTGCCCGCAATGGGGGCAGGTGGGGGAGGAATATTCGATCAGGGTCGCCTTGGCGTCCTCGGCCCCCAGAATGGCCCGGTCCACCCATCCATCCGGGTTGAGCAATGCATCAACATCATACATGTCCCCCTCGGCGGCAAGCGGGGCGGTGACGGCGCCAAGACTGGCGGCGCTCGTGGCTGCAGCGGTCAGGATCAGGGCGTTTCTGCGAGAGATGTTCACGATGGTTCTCCGGATAAGATGTCTGTTGTTCCAGTTAACCCACTCCGGTGGGCAACAAAAGGGCGAAAACGACCGGCCTCATCAAAAAAGGCTCAGCGCGGGGGCCTGTTCTGGCCCAGAACGCCCATGCCCAGCTTTTTCAGGGCGTCCCTGACATTGTCGTCAGCGACGTTATCGACGGCCTGTTCCACCTGTTGTTGCAGCCCGGGGTCGGGTATGAAGGCATCATGGGGGGCGGCACCTGAACTCGGCATGAACGGGGGGGGCACGAACGGGGCAGCAGACAGTTTCACGCACCGCACCAGCACATAGCCGAAATAGCGGTTGATGGCATCGCTCAGGCGCTGCTGGTCATGGCTCAGGGCCAGCCGGTGGGCCTCCGCGCAACGTACGAACAGGATGGCGCCTGCCTCCCGCTCCGCGCCCCGCGGCCACTTCAGTTCGTGGGGGCAGGTCACCCGATTGTAGGGCGGAGGGGCAATGACCGGCCAGTTGTCGATGATGTCCCGGCTGGCAAACCCGCGCTTTTTCAGCATCGGGTCGAGCAGGCCGGAAACCAGGTCTCCCAGCGGCCGGACGGATCGGGACTTGCGTTTTCCTGAACGTGGTGGCACGGGCATCCTGTCGGTTTTTCTCGTCCCGTCAGGGGACTTTTTGCTTGATCGCGCCCGATCCGGGAGCTTGGAATGCATCATGGACCAAATTCAGGTTGATTCAAGTGACAATTCCGGCGCGGCCCGGCCATCCCTTCCCGTTGACATGGACGTCACGGGACTGCTGCGCTGGTACGCCACCCATGCCCGCACGCTGGAATGGCGTGTTTCTCCGTCCGACCGGCAGCGGGGCGTTTGCCCCGACCCCTATCGGGTCTGGTTGTCCGAGATCATGCTGCAACAGACAACGGTGGTCACCGCAACCCCCTATTTCCGGCAGTTTGTGCACCTGTGGCCGGACGTGGACAGCCTTGCCCGTGCCGAGAGGGAGGAGATTCTGCAACGCTGGGCGGGGCTGGGCTATTATGCCCGCGCCCGCAATCTGCATGCCTGCGCCCGCATCATTTCCGGGGAACGGGGCGGCAGTTTTCCCGCTGATGTGCCCGAATTGCTGAAACTGCCCGGCATCGGCCCCTATACGGCCGCTGCCATTGCCGCCATCTGTTTTGATGCGCCCGTGGCGGTGGTGGACACCAACGTGGCCCGGATCGTTTCCCGGCTCATGGCCCTGGAACAGCCGGTGAAGCAGTCCATGCCCCGGATCCGGGAGGCGGTTCAGGGGCTGGTACCTACCCGCTCCGGGGACTTTGCGCAGGCGCTCATGGATCTGGGGGCCGCCATCTGCACGCCCCGTCGGCCCAACTGCTCCCATTGTCCCCTCAACAAGGGGTGCCGCGCTGCCGGTTCGGGAACCCCCGAAGCGTTCCCCTTGCGCCCCCGCACCGCTTCGCGTCCTGAAAGGAACGGTCATGCCTTCGTGATTCGCCGCGCCGACGGGGCGGTTTTTCTGCAGGAAAGGGCGGACACGGGGCTTTTGGCCGGCATGTGTCAGGTGCCCGGCTCCCAATGGCAGGAAACATCGCCTGCACCACCGGAATTTCCGCCCTTTCGGGAACAGCAGGAAGGACGTATGGCGCCCCTCTGGCAGGAATGCGGACAGGTGCGCCATGTGTTCAGCCATTTTGCCCTGCAATTGCAGGTATGGAAATGTGATCTGGCTCCTGATGCCCCCGCCGATATTGATCTTGCGGGCCGGTGGTGCCCTCCGGATCAACTGGCCAATGCGGCATTGCCCACCCTGTACGTCAAGGTGCTGAAACAGGCAGAAATCATGTGAAGCATTCCGGTTTTACGCGAAGGGGCACGTCGCGCCCCGAATGAAAGCGGGAAACAGGGGACCGCACGACAAAGGCCGCCGGAAACATTCCGGCGGCCTTGAACCTGATGGATTTGGAGGTCAGGTCAGAAACTGTTCAGGTGCATTCGGTCAGCGGTGCCTTCACATCATGATGCCTTGGCCATCTGCTGGCGAACTTTCGTGCGCAGCAGGTCGATACTGTCCAGCCCGCCACCGGATTCGGTGTGCCAGAAGGTCCAGCCATTGCAGGATTCCGCCCCCTGTACCAGCGCTCCCACCTTGTGGATCGATCCTTCATGGGTGCCTGATTTCAGGGAGCCGTCGGCGCGCACGATGGCGGAATGCCGGCGTCTGGCGTCCCACAGGCGCGTGCCCGGCTGGATCAGCCCCTGTTCCACCAGCGAGCCGAAGGCGACCCGCGGTGCGGAACGCTTGGGGGGAATGGTGGCAAGGCTCTCCGCATCCAGCGGCTTGACGGCGGCCAGCCGCTTCAGGGCCGCGTTGATATAGGTGTTTTCCCGTTCAATGCCGATGAAATGGCGGCCCAGCTTGCGCGCCACCGCCCCCGTGGTGCCGGTGCCGAAAAACGGGTCGAGCACCACGTCCCCCGGCCGGCTGGTGCCGGTCAGGATGCGGAACAGCAACGCTTCGGGTTTCTGGGTCGGATGCACCTTCTGGTTGGCCTCGTCCTTGAGCCGTTCATTGCCGGTGCACAGGGGAAAGATCCAGTCCGAGCGCATCTGCGTGCCGTCATTTGACAGCTTGAGCGCCTCATAGTTGAAGGTGACGCGGGAGGTCCGATCCCGCGACGCCCAGATCAGGGTTTCATGGGCATTGGTGAACCGGGTGCCGCGGAAATTGGGCATGGGGTTGGACTTGCGCCAGATAACGTCGTTCAGGATCCAGAAATCCAGATCCTGCAGCGCCGTGCCTACCCGGAAGATATTGTGATAGGAGCCGATGACCCACAGGGCACCATCCGGTTTCAGCACCCGGCGTGCCGCTGCCAGCCAGTCGCGGGTGAAACGGTCGTAATGGGCAAAACTGTCAAACTGGTCCCAGTCATCATCCACCGCATCGACCTTGCTCTGGTCGGGTCGCGTCAACCCGTTTTCCAGTTGCAGATTGTACGGCGGGTCGGCAAACACCAGATCCACGCTGGCAGCAGGCAGCGCGTTCATGTGCTCGATGCAGTCGCCCACAAGAATGGTATCCAGGGGCAGGTGGGGGGCAGGAGAGGAAGATTGATGCGAGGCAGAGCCCCCGGTGGCGATACGCGACATGTACATGATCCAAACGCAATACTGACGGATCATGTTTGTAACGGGTTAGGGTTAATCGCCGGCTAAGTGGCATGGTTAGCAAAGTCTGAACGCGATGCCGTCCAAACCGTGCCCGGGGACAAGGCTCCTTTCTTCAAGGTCGGCACGCAGGCGTCCATCATTCCCGGGAAACATCTGTTTCCCGACCCTTCCCATGCTCCCTTTCTGCAAGCAGAAAACGAGGCCCCGCTCCCTCGCGCGCTGCCACGTCATCCGGGTTGTAAAGGGCGCACTTTTCAAGGGAAAGGCACCCGCACCCGATGCAGCCGTCAAGATTTTCCTTCAGCCGGATCAGGGCAGCGATCCGTGCATCCAGCACGCGGGAAAAGCGGCCTGAAATGCGCGTCCAGTCCTTTTTTGAAGGGGCCTTGTGAGCCGGCAGAAATGCCAGCTGCTCGGCAATCTCGGCAATGGAAAACCCCAGCTTCTGGGCAATCAGGACGAAGGACAGGCGGCGAATGTCCGCCGGAACGAACAGGCGTTGCCCTCCCTTGCTGCGCGCCGGAAAGACCAGCCCCTTTTCCTCGTAAAAACGAATGGCGGACACGGAAAGCCCGGTCCGTTCGGCCACCTGGCCAATGTTCAGCTGGTGCCGGTTGTTGCGTGTGTTTGCCAATTGTTCATTTCCTCCGAAAAGACTCTTGACCTCAACATTACTTGAGGAATTACGGTTTGGCCATGCGCTGTTTCCTGGCGCCAGTCAGCGGCGCGAACGCCGCCCAACATGTCCAGACAGGAGAACCCCATGACCCCGGCCATTCTTGAACACGCCAACATCACCGTGACCGACCCGGAAAAGACCGCCCGGCTTTTGTGCACCCTTTTCGACTGGAAAATCCGCTGGCAGGGAAAAGCCATTCACGGGGGGCAGACCATTCACGTGGGGGAGAAGAATTCCTATCTGGCCGTTTATCGGGGGCCGGGCGATCTGCCGGATCAGCCCGCTTCCTATTTTGTGCGTGGCGGTTTGAACCATGTCGCCGTGATCGTTGATGACCTGGAGGAAACCGAGCAGCGGGTCCGGGCTGCCGGGCTGACCCCGACCAACCATGCGGATTATGAACCGGGCCGCCGCTTTTATTTCCATGATCATGACCGGATCGAATATGAGGTGGTCTGCTATGAGTGAAAAATTTGCCCGCACGCTGATTGTCGGGGGGACGGGCATGCTGGCCCAGGCCAGCGAAGCATTGTCCCGTACAAGCCGGCACCTGACCCTTGCCGCCCGCAATCCGTTCCCCCTGGCGCGACGTCTGAAGGCCGACGCCCTTCCTCTGGACTGGAACGAGCATGCCGCGACAAGGGCGGCGCTGGCATCCCTGCCGCCCCAGGACCTGATAATTGCCTGGCTGCACCGGCAGGGGGAATGGATGCAGCCGCTTCTGCGGGACAAGCGAACCCCAACGGGGCGGTTGATCCGCCTGTTCAGTTCCCGCAGCAGCCGGGAAATCGTTGAACGCCACGCACGGCTGCGGGAAAATGCGCTCAAGAAGGGGGAGCAGCATGTGGTGCTGGGATGGATGACCCGTGCCGGGATCAGCCGCTGGCTGACCGATGAGGAGATATGCGCCAGCGTTGGCAAAGCAATTGATTCCCCTGAGAAGGCGCTGATCATTGCCGGATCCCTGGAGCCGCCCCTGCCCCTTTGAGGGCAGGGGGAACCGCTGGCGGCGGGGGATGCGCTCGGCATCAAGGGCCGGGCGATGCCCGTCACGCGCCTCTCACTTTTCCTTGACTCGCTGGCGCAGGTCCAGTGCATCCCCCTAGTCTTTTTTTGAAGCGTCCCGCCTGCCGGACAGGGCGCCAGCGCCCTTTCTGCTTTGGCAGTGGCGCGGGCAGGAAGGGCGGGTGCAAGGTGCCGCGCGCCGGGCGGCCTGGGAAAGGACATGCCGTGAAAACCCGATCTATTCTGCTGCTTCTGTTTGCCGAAGTGGCGGCCATGAGCCTGTGGTTCGTGTCCGCGGCCATCCTGCCCGACATGGTGCGTGAGGTCGGCATGTCCCCCTTGCGCCAGGCCGCCCTTTCCAGTGGTGTGCAGGCCGGTTTCGTCATCGGCGCGGTACTGTCCGCCCTGTTCGGGCTGGCCGATCGTTTTGATCCCAGAAGGCTGTTTGCCTTTAGCGCCGTTTCTGCCGGTTTGATCAACCTGAGCCTTGCCATTGTCGTGCCGGGCAGTGCCCTTGCCATTGCTGCCCGGGTCATGACAGGTCTGTTGCTGGCCGGGGTCTATCCCGTCGGCATGAAGATTGCCGTGGGCTGGGGAGACCGGGACCGGGGCTTTCTCGTCGGGGCGCTGGTGGGTGCCCTGACCCTTGGCTCGGCCCTGCCGCACCTGATGGCGCTGGGGGGCGGGACGGATTGGCGTCAGACGGTCATGATCGCATCCGTCAGCGCCATTCTCGCCGGTCTGCTCTGCCTGCGGGTGGGGCTGGGCCCGTTTCACGCCGCCGCCGCTGCCTTCAATCCCCGGGTCATTTCCACTGCGTGGAAGGATCACCGCATCCGCCTCGCCTATATGGGTTATCTGGGGCACATGTGGGAGCTTTATGCCATGTGGGCATGGGTTGGCGCGGCCACCGCAGCCTCCTATGGCGCAACCCTGGGGGCGGCGCAGGCCCAGTGGCTGGCCCGCCTGACCGCCTTCGTGGCCATTGGCGCCGGAGGGGCCAGTTGTGCTCTTGCCGGACGGGTAGCGGATCGCATCGGCAAGGCCGACGTCACCATCATCGCCATGATGGTGTCGGGATTGTCGGCCCTTGCAACGGCGCTCACCTTTGGCGGGCCTGCCTGGATCACCTTTCTTGTCGTGGTGATCTGGGGCATTTCGGTCATTCCCGATTCCGCCCAGTTTTCGGCCATAGTTGCCGACCTTTCGCCCCCCGAACAGGCCGGAAGCCTGATGACCCTGCAAACCGCCCTCGGTTTTGCCCTCACCTTCGTTACCGTGCAGGTGACACCCTATCTGGCGGATATTGTCGGCTGGCCACCGGTTCTTGCCGGCCTGGCCCTGGGGCCCCTTGCCGGGATTGCCGCCATGGCCCGCTTGCGCCGCCTTTCCTGACCACTTCTGACAAGGGCGGATCAGACGGAAGTGAATGTTCTCTGCTTCAGGGCAGAACGGACCGGGGCGAATCCGGCCCGGTGATGGCTGAGCGGTCCCAACGCTTCCAGCGCCTGCAAATGGGTCCGGGTGCCATAGCCCTTGTGGGCCCCGAACCCGTAGGCGGGGGCCGCCCGATCCAGCACATGGCACATGGCGTCCCGGCTGACCTTGGCCACGATGGAGGCCGCCGCAATGGAAAGGGAACGTGCGTCGCCCTT
>JALWTJ010000526.1 GCA_027082895.1 Hyphomicrobiales bacterium
CAACCCCCGTCCCATCCGCTGGGATAGTCACGCATCCACCAGGCAGGACTCGATTTTCCTCAAGTCAGCTAACCCCCCAGCCATCCGCTGGGATAGAAACCTCCATTCGGGGTCGTCACGTCACTGCCGGAGTCAGCTAACCCCCCAGCCATCCGCTGGGATAGAAACGCAGCAGTCGAAATTGCTTTTTCTAATACAATAGTCAGCTAACCCCCCAGCCATCCGCTGGGATAGAAACGTACCAGACCCGGACACATTACCAGTAAAGAAGTCAGCTGACCCCCCAGCCATCCGCTGGGATAGAAACTCCTCATCTAGAGTTGGCCGGGCGATGCGCTGCGTCAGCTAACCCCCCAGCCATCCGCTGGGATAGAAACCTTGGGAAACCTACTGTCGGTGCTTGGTTGTGTCAGCTAACCCCCCAGCCATCCGCTGGGATAGAAACAGGGCCATGATGGTTACCGGCCCTTCGTGGTGTCAGCTAACCCCCCAGCCATCCGCTGGGATAGAAACCCCGCAACCACCGGGTAGTCCTCGATGTCGGGTCAGCTGACCCCCCAGCCATCCGCTGGGATAGAAACTTGGTTGGGCGGCGCGTGCGTGTTCACTTTGTGTCAGCTAACCCCCCAGCCATCCGCTGGGATAGAAACATCGATCTGGTGGCCAATCTTCCCACCAGATAGTCAGCTGACCCCCCAGCCATCCGCTGGGATAGAAACGCAATGATCCGGCAATCCAGCCAGTGGTTGGGTCAGCTGACCCCCCAGCCATCCGCTGGGATAGAAACACGGTAGCGGAAAATACGGGTGTCGGCGACAATGGTCAGCTGACCCCCCAGCCATCCGCTGGGATAGAAACGGCGACCAAATCTTTAGCGCTGTTCTGGTACGTCAGCTGACCCCCCAGCCATCCGCTGGGATAGAAACAGAAGGGAATCCGCGAAACGGAAGGCGAAGCGTCAGCTAACCCCCCAGCCATCCGCTGGGATAGAAACCCCTCCGGCGGAATCTTGGAAGTCAGGATTTGTCAGCTAACCCCCCAGCCATCCGCTGGGATAGAAACAAGTATCAGGGACGATATGTGGCAGTTTGAAGTCAGCTGACCCCCCAGCCATCCGCTGGGATAGAAACAGAAGCGTGCAGTGAGGTGTCCCTCCTTTCTTGTCAGCTGACCCCCCAGCCATCCGCTGGGATAGAAACGGCGACCAAATCTTTAGCGCTGTTCTGGTACGTCAGCTGACCCCCCAGCCATCCGCTGGGATAGAAACAGAAGCGTGCAGTGAGGTGTCCCTCCTTTCTTGTCAGCTGACCCCCCAGCCATCCGCTGGGATAGAAACCCTACGGGCGGTAGTGCGCTTGGTCATGATGTGGGTCAGCTGACCCCCCAGCCTTTCTTTCCGCCGCCGTCGGCCCCTGCGGGGCCTTCCCCGGCACCCCCGCCAATCCGCTGGGATAGAATATGGGGGTGAATAACATTGGCCTGGCGTCCGGCGTTGCCCTGTCCGGTCCGTCAAGATGCCTGGCCTTTATGGAGTTGATCGATAAAAACCGATCAGTCAACTTTCTTGCGGGAAGAATTGCCTATTGGGGCATCAACGTGTCGAGTTCATGATAGACATCAAAACTGCGTACATCGAAAGAATTCGTGTCGATATACTGAAATCGTCTTGTTGGCACGAGAATGGCAAATACTGCCGCCGCAACGGAATTTGTCTTTTGCCCGCCAGTGATATCTACCAGAATCTCGGATTCGAGATATGATTTCTTCAAATATTTGAAAACAAAGTACAAAAGGTGGATCAGAGATTTAAAATCATGAAACAAAACCCCTTTGGTGAGATCTGTTTTCCGGTTGTCTGCATCCGTCAGATCGTGTTGCTCCACAATGTCCGCCACCCTGTCCACCCGCACGCGGCCCTTCGGTTTGTCCTTGAAGCGTCTCCGCAACACGCCCTCGACATGGTCACGAAATATCTCATCAAGATGATGCGTACCGAGCCGTTCACCGTCATCGGCCGAGGGGATGATGACCACTTGCTGAAGACAGGCCCTCTCAACAGTCAGATGATGCCTGATTGCCTGTAGAGGCATGCGCCAGTTCATGGCGCCAAACTCTTTCTCCAACCATCCGGCGTCAAGAAAATCTCCCGTATTCAAGTTTTCCAGAAAAGCTCTGACCCGGCGTTTCAGATTCTCTTCTCCGGACTCGTTTTCGATTGCATCGACCTGTGGCAAGTGGTGGATAGACGGCATGCTGAGGAACAAAACCAGTGCCTTTGCCGGAGCGCTCTCATGGATGCTGACTTTTGGAGGGTGGTCGCCAGCTGCTTCCACAGCAAGGTATCTCAATTTGTGGATGCCCAAGGAAAGCATAAGCAAGACCAACAAAATTAGAGGCACATATGTCTTCCATCCAGGGCTGGTTTCCCCGACCCAATGGGAAAGTGTATCCCGGATCAGTTCGTAGCTGGCGCCGAATATAATCGATGTTGCGAGACCGACCAGCATGATTACCGCGATGACAAACGGGCTGTAGCCACCAATCGTGGCCAGCACCCGCAACGCGCGGCGGCCATTGTTGCGCCGCCATTCGTTTGATACTTCTTCCTTGCTCAATCTTCTACCCTCCTCACCTCATATTCTTGCAGCCGTGCGCCAAATGTGTCCATGTCGTCTGCCGTCAGTTCGCTTCCCCGGCGCTCCGGCGGCGTTTTCATGTCGAGATGAAAATAGCGCCCGCCGCGTTCGCTCACCTGGGCAACAACCGAAACGGGCAGCGTGCCATAGACGATGTCGCCGGGCTGTGTGGTTTCGGGATCAAAATGTTCCACATGTTCGGCCATAATAGCCCGGCGTCGCGCCCATTCGACAGCCCCCTTGTGGCGGGTGACAAAATAGACGGTCATTCAACCAGCTTCTCGACATGTTCCGGGAAAGTTTTTATCTCCCCGCCTCCGCCACAATCGACATAAATTTCCGTAAACGCTGGAAACACGTCAACCTTGGTAATCGTTCCTACCTTGCCACGCTGCGGCGCCCTTTTGTGGGTTTCCAGGATACGCACCCGGTCACCAATTCCCGGTGGCGCGCTTTGCTCTGCCTCCCTGATTACCTGCTCGCGCTCCTCGCGCCCCTCTTCGCTTTCAAACTTTCCGAAACCAAGCGTGGTGCGGGCACCGGCACCGTAGACTTCCAGCCCCCTTGTCAGCCATTGCCGCGCATTTTTCATATCATCAGTTGTTGCGCCCCTGAGCGGCAGGATGGCGAACTGGAACGGCAGGGGATGGCTGAAGCTGGCTTCCACCGCCAATAGGGTAACCGGCCCCGGCTCATGCCAGTCGGCAGGCTGGTGCATGTCGGGGCGCGGCATGGCCGGCCGGGCGGGGTCGATGTTGTGATAATAGCCACCATAATGGTTGGTGATCTGCTCGGCGGTCAATATGACCGGTTCAAGTGGCAAGGCATCAAGAAAGGCAATGCAGCCCGCGCCATGCTCCGGCCCGCCAAACAGGCGGTCCAACTCGTTTCGCGGCAAATCTACTTCCTCTTCGGCCCAGTCCTGCGCCACCTGTTTGAGCGCCATGCCGGGCACATAGGGCACGCCCAGCGTGGGGTGAAACAGAAAACCGTTCTCGGTGGGATGCGGCAGGCCGATGCCGATCAGCAGGCGCGAGACAAGTTTGAGCGTGAACTTCACGCCGCCGCGCTCTTCTCCCGCAAGCTGAGTAAGTCTTTTACAGGCTGATTTCAGTTCTTCCTGATTGCCGGCTTTGAGTGTCTTGAAAGAATGGCCCGGAACGCGATAGTCGTCGCCGATCTTGCGCGGATCCAGCCAGTCCAGAAGCGGCTGGGTTGGTTTTTCAACCGGCCTGCGTTCCTTGTTTTTTTCAACCGTTTGCAGTTTTTTCAGCAAGTCCGGCTCAGTGCTGTTCTGCCAGCGGCCAAAGAACTTGGAGAAGCGAAGACCCTGATTGGTGTCTGCGTTTTCAGCCGTCAGCTGCTTTTGAAAATCCGCTGCATCAAGGTTGTGAATGTCCCGATAAAGATGAAACCGGGTTGGGGCAGATTGTATGCGTGGCGCCATCATCCATCGTCCTCGGGACAAAACGCCTGCGCCAGTTTCTTGATCCATCCTGCATAGCCCAATGCTTCTGTCTGGGCGGTCCGGTATTCATTTCGAGTGCTGCCAGCGATCTTCCCCAAGACAGTGCGGACCCAGCACCCGTCTTGCCGGGCGGTGCCGTGCCAGGGTGAATGTGGGCATTGGTCAGCCAACCATTTGCTGATCAGAACCGCCAACTCCTTGCGTCTGCCCCCTTTTGCCGCCAGCGCGGCAATACCGGATCCCAGCCCCAGTGAACGGATCATGAAGGGTGCTTCCTCGGCTGCGGCCTTGAATTCCCTGTCGCGCGGCGTTTCAAAAAATTCCGCCTTCGCACCATGCATGCGAATGATCTCGACGCTGTCACTCATTTGATTCACCGTGATGTCTTGCAAGCTGCACCCAACCCTGACCGACGGTCTCATTGCCACCGATCTGCAGATATTTGTTGTCGACCAGGGTTTTCAGAAAGTCGTCGCAAACAGCACTTGCTTGCTCATGGCGTGGCAGGACAACCGAGTAAAAAAGCGCATCTGGAGGGATGGTCTCCTCATACCACAGATTTTCCGAAAGCTTGTTGTCGTCAAGCTTGTTGCGGGCATTGACCGGCAGAGCATTGCCTGCAAACCAGGCAAATTCTTCATCCGTCATGATGGCCAGCTGACTGAAGATGCGTGATTTTGTACTGTCATCAGCGCCGAGCAAAGGCGTGATGGCGGATTTGACATTTTCGTAATCCGAGAGCCCTACCGGTGTGAAGGAAAACTCTTCAAGGAAAATGGGGGAAGTGGGAGGATCACTCATCAGCAATTGAGGGGGGGCGCCATTTGCAGGCCGGGTGTCTGGTATGCTCAGGGCACATTCGCAGCGCGCACTATCGCGCCGCAGGCGTTCCAGCAGGTAAGGTGTCGTGACCCAGGCATAAGGCCCGTCAAGACGGCGGACCGGCAAGCACAAAAGGCGCGCCGACGAGATCATCAATTGCCCTGCGCCGCTGTCGGGCGCACCGAACAGGGCCTCGATTTTCTTCTTGTTTGCGTCTGCCTGGTCCTCATCGCAATCATCATTCGGTCGGATAGGCCATTTCTCCTCGGCCCATTGGCGCAATGCGCCCTTCAGGCCGGTATCGGGAATATGGGGCAAACCGGTTGCGCCTTCGCGTGCCACGGGCAAATCAACCACGTCGGCAGCCTGACCGGCGCCCGGATGCAGCGGCGTTTCGGCAAACAGCCCCAACAGATTTCCCTTGCTCATTTCCATTCTCCTGTAAAAAAACGACCATAGCCCATATGGGTCTTTTCACCCAGACGGGCAGGAAAATCAGACGGAGTGACTTGGCCTTCCATGAGCAGCACGCTGCCTGCAGGCAGCACCATGTTGCTGTGCGGTCGGCTGCCCTTGCCGTCGCTGTTTTTCTGTCTTCCACTGTGCGATGCTATTCCGGAGATCGAAGCCATCACGAGTGTTCCGGGCAGATTGGCGACCGGTTCGCCCGGAACCGGCGGCTCCATCACGACCGGTGTGGCACAATAGACCAGATAGTTTCCAACAGGAGGACTTTCTGTGCAGGAAACGGCTGAACCGCCAGCCCCGGCAAACACAAAGCGTGACTCGCCGCCAAATTGCACTGCCACATCAAGATCTTCTGGCCAATCCATTCCGTCCACTTCCACCAGCATTTCTACACCCGGGCGCAGGGCACGGCGTACTGTCGCGTAGAGCTGGCCCTCTTCAACCATTCGGGTCGCCTTGTCGCGAGCAATACCCACCCGGTATTCAGGAGCAGCCAGATCGTCAATCGACCAGCCCCGAAGTGGTTTCGGCACATTGGGTTGAGACGGGATTGAATGTTGCCGTGGCATACCCAGATCATCGGGCGCGATATTTTTCCCAGCCAACAAACTGAGAATGGCGCTGGCCTTGCCCCACCGCCCTGCAAGGGATTGACATTTGGTGGACTCCTCATAAGGCGGGATTTCCGGCAGGCGCAGCTTGCCAAGATCGGTTCTGATCGCTTCATTGGCAGGAGTGCGCATGACCAGCTCCATGGACGCTTCGTTCGACTGCAGCACTATGTGTGAAGGAACTGGCAGCAAAGGCTCGCCCTCCGCTCGAAAAAAGGGTCCCGAGATTTCAAAATGGCCCTGCTTGTCCCAGCTTCCCATGATCCGGGCAATATCGGCGCCCCATTCCCCGGCGCCATCCCAGCCCAGTGCCCGTGCGCATGCTACACGCGCGGCGCCGTAAAGCGTGTCGGGCAGTGGTGGAAAAACGCTGGCGGCAATGGCGCGGCCCGTATCATATTGGTTGAAGGGGCGTCCATCGCCTGTGAACAGGGAATCAGCGGGTGAGAGAGAGAGGAGGAAACTCATGGCGTGCCTCCCATCCGGTCAAGCCAATCGTCAAAATAGCTCCACATGCAATTTTGGGCGAGAAACCGCGCGACCAGCAACCCGCCCACATGGCGAGGCGCCTTCACCGTATCCCTTGTTTCGGACTGGCGGGAATATGGACGCAAGATGGCAACAATTTTTTCGGCCTTTTCCTGATCGCTGCTTCCCAGGCCGGTCAGAATACTGTCGGACATTTCCTTTTTGAGGAAGACCGTCAATTCTGTATCATCAAACAGATCAGTACTATCAGAATTGCGACCATCCATTACCTCGCCAAAGCGTTTTTGAACGAGATATGGCAATCGCGAAGCAATGCTTTTGTTCTTTCCGGCAGCCCTTGCATAATCAAATAGCGACTTTGCCATGTCGCGGCAATCAGAAGCGTGCCAACAGGATGCCCATTGCGACACCAGCCCGCCCGATTTCATGACCGCCAGCGCCAGCGCGTTGCGCCCCATACCGTCCTTGGCGACCTTGTCGAGCCTTTCATGGGTTAACCGTCGGACATCATCAAGCGCATTCTGGTAATCGGCAAAGACGATCGAACCGGACAGCGTCGGTGCATCACAAGGATCCTTGCTGGAAACGAATTTGTCCCGGATAACCCTCGTCCAGTGTTTGTTGATTGCACGGGCGCAAGGAATCACCGTCTCGATCGGCAGCATGGCGTTGACATCATCTGCTCCGGCATAGATCAGAATGCCGTCATGGTCGCGGATGATTGCAGGCACGCCGGCGGAAAACTTCAGCAACGCAACGCTGCCCCGTTTGGCCCGGTCTTCAGAATGAGAAAACACCGCCCCCATGCCATCGCCATCCATGTCAAGCATGGCATAATGGGTGGAAGCCGGACCGTCTTTCAGATTTGCCGGGTGCGTGCGAATTGTGCTGATCAGGGTTTTGAATTCTCTTTGCAAATCATCTGCGATTGCAACGGCATTGACACCATCATCAAAGCGGCGCCTTTCCAATCCGCGCTCAAAATGCAATGTACCATCAAGAACAGCGAATCTGGGCAAGCTCTCCTTTCCCTTGACTGTTTCCTTGGCGAGTCCGTCTATCCCCGCCACCCGGTGATACTGTGGCCGTTCTGCCTCCCAGATCGGGTTGGCTCCAAGGGTGTGATATTGCGTTGTCGCATAGTGATTTGCGGCATTGGGATCGCCCGCCCCAACTTTCACGATCCACGGAATGGCAGCGATGAACGCCGTGGATGGCCAATTGCGCAGGGCATATTGTGCTTCTTCCGGGTCCCACTCCTGTGAAGGTGTGCGAATATTATATATGTGGTCTGGCATCCAGCCGACAACCTCGGCGATCCGTCTGGGTTCAAGCAAGGGAAACAACCGCTTGACCAGAGCCAGCCCTGACAGATGTTCATTCTTGCGGATTTCCAGTGTATCCCGGAATTTGCGTCCGGTATCTCTCCATTCTTCTGCACCGGCGCCGCCCTCCTCATACATGCGCGAGCCGACGACCTTCCGCAGCTCTTGCCAAAATGCGTCCTGCTGATCGCGCTGATATTGCCGCGAAAACCCGCCAAGCTCGGCCAGATCGCCATGCACCGCGCAGCGATCGGCTCCGGCTTCGGCCATCAGCGGTGCGTGGGTGCGCAGCATCTTGCGCCGTTCCAGCCAAACGGATTCCTCTGGCCAATCTGGTGCCTCGCCCATGACGGCAAGGATTTCGAAATAGGCGCCGCTGGTCTGATCCTTCCATCGTCTGGTTACGGCCTCACGATTGTCTTCTGACAGAGCAGGTTCGACAAATACTTCAAAGACCTGTTGCGCCAATGCCCGGAACTTCCCCCGCACCGTGTTTTCGATGGTGGAAATATCAAAATCGGCGGACACCTCGGCGCGGAAATGATTGACCAGAGTGCCAACCAGCGGACCGGCAGGCACGGCATCTCCCTCATGGCTTGTGATGATCGCCATCAATGTCGGTTCGCTAATCCTGCCATCCGCTCCATAAACAGCGGGAATGGTGATTGTTCCTTCGGCATCAATCACCGTCTTCATGGCTATGCCAGAAAGCCAGGAAAGCAGAAATGATCCGGCCCAGAAATCCCGCGTACGCCGGCCAGCGGAGATAAAGCCCTGCACCGGCCCCAGATAAACCCGCAATGCATGCTTGCGGCTCATGATGCCACCGTGATGTTTTCGACATTGAAGGACGTATACTGCACGCCTTTCTTATCACCTGTGGCGTCAGGATCGCGAAGGAAGGCAGCGAAACCCCAGGCAAGTTCAAATTCTATAGCTGAATTAATATTTTGTGTTCGCAGATTGCCATTGGCCCGCAGGCAAGCACCATCTGGTGTAAATTTAGCCGGGATTGAACTGGCTGCAAATATTGTACTGCCATCGGCAAGACGATGGAAATGAAACAGCAAGGGTGAAGCCCGGCGCCTGTGCATCGGACCATTTTCAGATCGAGCCAGTTGGTCACTGTCCCAGCCGACCTGAACATTTCCATAATTATGCGGCAGGCCAAACACTGCTCGGTTATCGAAATGATTCAAATTTCGTGAATCGGAATAGAACTCATCGTGGTCATCGAGGAAATCCTGCTTGTACCAGGTTTTGCGCTCACCGGCATCCAAGGTATGACGACTACCGCCCGAGTTTTTATTATGCACATGCTCGCCATTCCCATCACGCTGCCCGTAACTCCGGTAAATCTGGAAAGCCCAGCCAATATCGTTCATCAATTCGCGAGCGTCGGAGCCACTGGCACAGATTTCGCAGGTATATTTGTCGCTCAGCGCCGAATAGGGTGGCAATCCACTGTGCCGGTTCATGCCCAGATGGTTGCTGATCATGGTGCTGTAGGAATCAACATTCTCCGGCAACTGTTCGATCACTGTCTTGGTCTGATCGCCCTTCTGGACCTCCAACCTCGAAATCGCCAGCGAGCCGAAGCCGCGCCGCGATCGCGCGCCAAGTCCACCTAGCAGCCCGACAAGGGCCATGGCATCAACAAGGGTCTCTTTGGCAAGATCCCAGTTATTATCAGCATCGCCTGCAAGTTCCGGAACATCAGCAGGACACCGCTTGCCCAGCCGCGCCTCGACCCGGAAATCTGTGACCTTTGCCTGTTCTCGTTCCCTAAAGCCCTGCGCTGTCAAGTAATTGATCCCGGACCATCTATCTAATTGCAGATCCTTTTCCCAAGGGGCCGGACAGCCATTGTCATTCAGATGAACGAGCCGGAATGATACCCGCTTGCGCCCGAAGGGTTTGGCATGCCAGCCGAACAGCACCGCCTCCCAATAACTGGCCCCTTCGCTGCCGAACCTCCCCAGTGCCAAAAATCGCCACCACCAGCGCAGCATATGTACATAGGAAGGCAACCGAAATTCTGGTGAATGGTTAGCACCTCCTAACATGAGAGGCGTAACTACTTCATATTTTACGGACACCCGCACCGGTTCAGTATCTCCGGGATTGTACAACAAGATCAGTCTTGACGACTATTCTATTCGTACTCCCCGTGAACAACAATAGCAGATTTACCTACTTCAATTTCCAGCTTTGTGTGGTACTGAAAATAACCCTGCGGCAGACCAAAGCATGATGGATAAAAGGATATCCGACTGTCAAAGGCCTTTCGGTAATTTTCGTAGTTTCAATCGGCACTGTGGGGCAACCGCACAATATCGGACGGGACAACAGGTCCACTGCACCAGAGGCGTTTGCTCCCGATTCCACCTTCTCCGCATTAATCCGTAAGGGATTTTCTCGGCGCGCACATTACAGAAAACGGGAGGCCAAACTGGGCTTGTGCATTCCTGCGTCCATCCATGTTGTCTGCCATGCACGCCCCTGCCCATCGGCAATTGTCCACAACAGGTTCGGAAAACTGAAGATCACGCGGAAACAGGCGCTGAAATAACTATACGTTGCCATATCAGCGCTCGTTTGACTTTCAGGCTTGCCGGGCCGTCCAAAAACTCCGGGAAGCGTCGCCTACTGCAAAACCTCGGCGGTAGTGTGCGGGATGATCGCTCTTGATCAACCATTCTGCAAGCCTTGCTTGCGGCACTGCAATCTATACTCAGGGCCGTCTTGTCGTTGGGTGCAATCCTGCCTCAGTGCATCCCTTCAGGCGAGTTGTTGGTCCTGCGCAAAAGTGATCGCAGCAAGCCCAAAACTAGGCTCAGGACTCATTAAATCCACCATATAACGATAACAGCGATGCATATTGCAGAAAAGAAGGTATGGGCGCAGCGGTCGTATCTTGTTGCGATCCTTCGCCAGTCCTTGAGCCTGC
>JALWTJ010000527.1 GCA_027082895.1 Hyphomicrobiales bacterium
TCTGGAACCGGAACATCTGGAACGGCTGCAGGGGTTCGACGCGGTGATGTTCGAGGGAGAGGAAGCCGTGGCCCGCGAGCTGGCGCTGGCACTGGCACGGCGCGATGGCCCCATCCTGCCCCTGATCCGTTCACGGGACGATGCCTTCATGCTGCAAAGGGAGCGGCATGTGTGCATCGATACCACGGCGGCGGGAGGCAATGCCGAACTCCTGTCCGGGATCGGGGGGTAAGCCTTGCGCAGGTCCTGTATCGCCCGCGGGGGACCGGTACATCAGGGCAGCGGCACAGAAGAAAGCAGGTTTGCCCATGCCGCCCCGTGCATGTCCGTATCATGGATGCTGCCCTGCACCCGGGGGCGGGGCAGGGAAAACTTGACGACATGCAGATCCTTGATCTCAAACCGCTTCAGATCCTTCACATCCATGTGGAAAAGGGCGGCGACCTTCTGACTGTCCAGTCCTGAAACGACGCGCTCAAAGGCCTGATCCGAACCGCAAAACAGATCAATGGTCAGCCAGAAGGGGCCGGCATTCTTGGAGCGGATCTTTTGCACGACTGTTCCCAGCTCAGCCAATTTCCACCACCTCCAGTTGAAAGGCGTCCATGGGATCCTCCAGTTCCCACACATGGTTGAGACAGAATTCAAAGGTCTCGCCCCGGCTGATTTCAGCCGGTGAAAAGGGAAAGGAGAATGTGGGCTGTTCCTCCTCCTGAGTCAGGGGGTGATGCAGCAGGTAGGGATTGAGCATGCGGCCGATTTCATCCGCCAGTTCCTGTTCCGGTGCCGTCACGATGCCCAGCGCGCCCAGTTCAACGGGCGGGTCTGCCCGTTCGGTCTCGAAACTGCCAAGGCTGGCGGAATGGCCGATCAGGCGGATTTCAATGGAAAAGCCGTGAGGGGAAATCCCCAGATGCGTGGCGACCTTTTCCCTGCACTTTTCAACGATATCATTCGCCCACTGGCGTGCATTCTTTACGTAGCGGGGATCCCGGAGAACGGACAGTAGCACGCTCTGGAATCCGGCGGAGCGGGCGCCTTCCAGCTTGACCCTGTAGGCGGGAGCGGGAACCCAGCGCGCACCCGTCACGCGCACCGATCGGTCATCCACGGCCGTATAGCGGGCGCCGGTGGCGTCCAGATGCCCCCCCGGCTCATGCAGGATGAAAGGGTCCGCATTCTCATAGAGCATGTGGGCGGAAACGGTTTGCGGGGTGGCGCGGGAACGTTCGGCCATGGGGGTAAGGGTAACGCCGTGCCGGTCAAACTCGGCCAGAAGGACACCGGTCTGGGGGTGGGTGGCGCACAGGGCACCGCATTCGGCAATCTTTGCCCCATGCCAGGCCGCACCAGCATGGCATCCCCGCATCAGGGGCAGGGCCGAGATGATGGCGGTGTCCGTGGTACGGCCTGCAATGATGATGTCGGCGCCGGTTTCAAGGGCCCTACCCACCTGTTCCGCCCCGGCAAGGGCCACGATATTGGTGCACTGACCAAAGGTCCGCGCTGAAATGTCCGGTGCGGCGGGCAGGGGAAAAATGCGGCCCCGTTCATTTTCGGCTGCCAGTCTGGTGCCGTCCTGGGAGTTTTTCAGCAGGGCAACACGCAGCTTTTCGCCATTCCGGTTTGCAACTTCCCGGGTGATGTCCAGCATTTCCGCAACGCCGGAATCGGTGCCGCAGGTGCCCGCGGTGCCCAGCACCAGGGGGATGGCGTTGCGCGCGCGCGCCTGCATCAGCCTTTCCCATTCCGACGAGATGACGGCACGGGAATATTTGGAGCGCCCCTGCCCCAGATAGGCGGGGCCGGAATCGGTGCTTCCCCCGTCAATGGCAATGACATGGGGGCTGCGGGCCAGGCCCGCCTCAAGGGCCGCCTGATCGAAATTCAGCCCCAGGGCACCGGAGGGAACCAGAACGCGGACCATCTCAATCCGCCACCCGCTGGGGTTTTCTCAGGACATTGCGCAGGAACATGGGCGCGACGAACCCGGCAATGGCGGCCACCCACAGGGTGATGGAGATGGGGGAGGACAGCAGGTAGGTGAAATCCCCGTCGGAAATGACCATGGCGCGGCGCAGGGCATTTTCCATGTTGCCGCCCAGCAGGATGCCCATGATGACGGGAACCGTTGGAATGTCCAGCTTGCGCAGAATGAAGCCGAGCACGCCGAAACCGATCATCAGCAGCAGGTCGAAATAGGAGGAGGACAGGGAGAAGATGCCGACAAAGGAAATCATGGTAATGGCCGGCAGAAGAATGCCGGGAGGCACGGACAATACCCGCACGAACATGCGCACCATAGGAACATTCATCAGCAGCAGCACGAAATTGGCTATCAGCAGCGAGGCAATCAGACCCCAGACCACTTCGGGCCGGTCGGAAAACAGGGTGGGGCCGGGGGTGATGTTCAGGGTCATGAGCAGGGCCAGCAGCACCGCGGTGGTGCCCGAACCGGGCACGCCAAGGGTCAGCATGGGCACCAGTGCTCCCCCGGCGGCCGAATTGTTGCCCGCTTCGGGGGCAGCAATGCCCCTTGGGGCGCCGGTTCCGAAACCGCCCTTCTCCCCGGCAATGGATTTTTCCGACATGTAAGCGAGAAAACTGCCAAGAGATGCTCCGGCGCCGGGCAGGATACCGGCAATGAAGCCGATGGTGCTGGCCCGCAACATGGTCCATCCGGATGCGAAAATGTCCTTCCAGGGCACCC
>JALWTJ010000528.1 GCA_027082895.1 Hyphomicrobiales bacterium
GCAGTCGGGGCGTCCGGTCGGGGTGTTTCGCACCCACGCAGATGCTCCCCGGGTGCTGATCGCCAATTCCAATCTGGTTCCCCACTGGGCGACGTGGGAACATTTCAACGAACTGGATCGCAAGGGGCTGATGATGTACGGGCAGATGACCGCCGGCTCGTGGATCTATATCGGCACACAGGGCATCGTGCAGGGAACATATGAGACCTTTGCCGAGGTGGGGCGGCAGCATTACGGGGGCGACATGACGGGCCGCTGGATCCTGACGGCGGGTCTGGGGGGCATGGGCGGTGCCCAGCCGCTGGCGGCGGTGTTTGCCGGGGCGTCGTGCCTGGCGGTGGAGTGCAATCCCGACAGTATCGATTTTCGCCTGCGCACCGGTTACCTGGACGAAAAGACCGATAGTCTGGACGAGGCTCTTGCCATGATCGAGAGCTGGACCGCAGCGGGCAAGGCCCGGTCCGTGGGGCTGCTTGGCAATGCGGCGGATATCCTGCCCGAGCTGGTGCGACGGGGTGTCCGTCCCGACCTTGTGACCGACCAGACATCGGCCCATGATCCGGTCAATGGCTACCTGCCCCGGGGCTGGAGCCTTGCCCAATGGCACCAGGGGCGCGAGGACAATCCCGAAGCGGTGGAAAAGGCGGCGCGGGCATCCATGAAGGTTCATGTGCAGGCCATGGTGGATTTCTGGAAGGCGGGCGTGCCGACTCTGGATTATGGCAACAATATCCGGCAGGTGGCCCTCGATGAGGGACTGGCGGATGCCTTTGCCTTTCCCGGGTTTGTTCCCGCCTGCATCCGTCCCCTGTTCTGCCGCGGGGTGGGGCCGTTCCGCTGGGCGGCCCTGTCCGGGGATCCGGAGGATATCTACCGGACGGACGCCAAGGTGAAGGAGTTGCTGCCCGGGGACACCCATCTGCACAAGTGGCTGGATATGGCCCGGGAGAGAATTTCCTTTCAGGGGCTGCCCGCGCGCATCTGCTGGGTGGGGCTGGGGGATCGGCACCGGCTGGGTCTGGCCTTTAATGAGATGGTGGCGTCGGGGGAATTGAGTGCACCGGTGGTGATCGGCCGGGACCATCTGGATTCGGGGTCCGTGGCTTCGCCCAACCGGGAAACGGAGGCCATGCGCGATGGGTCCGATGCGGTGTCCGACTGGCCCCTGCTCAATGCATTGCTCAATACCGCCTCCGGGGCGACATGGGTGTCCCTGCACCATGGGGGAGGGGTGGGCATGGGCTTTTCCCAGCATGCGGGCATGGTGATCTGCGCTGATGGCACGCCGGAAGCGGCACGGCGACTGGAGCGGGTGTTGTGGAACGATCCGGCGACCGGGGTGATGCGGCACGCCGATGCGGGGTATGAAATTGCCCTTGCCTGCGCACGCGAAAAGCAGCTTAATCTTCCCGGGATAATCTGAGGAGGGAGCCGATCGTGCCCATGAGCGGCCTTGAAATGTTTTCGCTGAATGGCCAGACGGCGCTGGTGACCGGTGCCAGCCGGGGAATCGGTGAAGCCCTCTGCGTGGCCCTGGCCTGTGCCGGGGCCGATATCATCGGGGTGGCGCGGTCCCGGGATTCCTTGACGAAGGTTGGCCGGGAGGTGGAAGGGGCCGGACGGCGTTTTTGCGCCCTTGCCTGCGATGTCGGGGACGTGGGTTCCATCGAACGCCTGTTCGCCGATATGGGGGAAATGGAGCTGACGCCGGAAATTCTGGTTAACAATGCAGGAATGGAGCAGGTATCCCCCAGCCTTGACGTTTCGGAGAGCCTGTGGGACCGGATCGTGGACACCAATCTGAAGGGGGCGTTTTTCGTGGCCCGGGGTTTCGCGCGAAGTCTTGAGCAAAGCAAAAAGCCGGGAAGCATCATCAATCTGGGGTCCCTGACGTCAGCGGTGGGGGTGCCCACGGCAACTCCCTATACCTCGTCCAAATCGGGGGTGCTGGGCATGACGCGGGCACTGGCGAGCGAATGGGCGGAAATGGGAATACGGGTCAATGCCATCGGGCCGGGATATTTTCGTACCGCATTGACTGAACAGTTCTACAAGGATGAGGACTGGCAAAAGGCAATGCTTGCGCGGATTCCCATGGGCCGGTTTGGCCGGATGGAGGATCTGGCGGGCATTTGCGTCTTTCTGGCCAGTGCCGCATCCCTTTATGTTACCGGACAGATATTTTTTGTGGACGGAGGGTATCTTGCTTCAATCTGAGACCATGGACATGCCGGGGCAACATCCGGGGGGGACGCAATGAGCAGGGTGGGGCCGCTTTATGAAAAGGTGAAGCATCACATCACGGACGGGATCGTTTCGGGGCGTTTCCAGCCGGGAACCCGGCTTCCCTCGGAAAGCGATCTGGTGCGGGATCTGGCGGTTTCGCGCATGACCGTCAACCGTGCCCTGCGGGAGTTGACCCGGGACGGCCTCATTTACCGCATGCAGGGGGTGGGCTCGTTCGTCAGTGAAGCGGGGCCCAGTACATCCCTTGCCGAGGTGCGCGACATTCGCAGCATCATTGCGGAACGGGGAGGCACGTATGGGTGCCGGGTGCTGGAATCGGGTGCCAAGCCCCTTGATCAGCAAAATGCCGACCTGTTCAATCTGGAGGCGGGCCAGCAGGTTTTCTCGTTGCTGCTGCTGCATCTGGAAGATGGGGCACCCTTGCAACTGGAGACGCGATATGTGTGCAAGGATTTCGCGCC
>JALWTJ010000529.1 GCA_027082895.1 Hyphomicrobiales bacterium
GGGGGATTGGCAATGACACCCTTTCGGGTGGCGGGGGCGATGACACGCTTTCGGGCGGGGACGGCAACGATACGCTTTCGGGTGGCGCGGGTTCGGATACCCTTGATGGCGGTGCGGGCACGGACATTGCGGACTATTCGGCGTCGGCTTCCGGAGTGACGGTGAACCTTGATGGCACAGCTTCATCGGGGGGTGATGCGGCCGGGGACACGCTGACCTCGATCGAACATGTGATCGGTTCGGCTTCTGCGGATACGCTGAACGGTACCGCGGCCGCGGAAACCCTTGACGGGGGTGCGGGGGATGACATTTTGCGTGTCGACACGGTTCAGCTCAACCTTGGCGGGTTTGGGGTTGATGGGGGAACGGGTTCCGATACGGTAAACCTGAACGGGGCGGGCACGCTGGATAGTGAAGTCAACCTGACCAGTGTGCTGAACAATGTGGAAATCATCGATTTCACGGGCGTTGGTGTTGATGCCAACCTGGTGCTCAGCGGTGCGGACGTGCAGTCCATGACCGATGGTTCGAACGCGCTCAGGTTCGAGTTTGATGCCGGGGATTCGCTGGCATTTACCAATCCCGCAGATGTCACCAGCAGCACCGTTGGTACCACAACCACCCATTCCATATGGACAGATAATACCCATACCACCTTGATGGCGACACTGGTTGAGAACGTCAATTGATCGTCCTGCTTCAATCGTTCCGAGGGATGGTTGGTGTGTTGCTGCGCGCTACTATTGCCGGAAGGCGTTGTCACGCAGGCGGCGAATGGGCTGAAGGATGAAATCCAGAATGGTATTTCTGCCGGTCAGGATGTTCACTTCGGCCTGCATGCCCGGCACAACGGGAGCGTCGGGCCCCAGGGACTGGGCATCGGCTTCGATCCGCACGCGGAAATAGGGTTGTGAGCGCTCGTCCTGCAGCGCGTCAGGGGAAATTTCGACGATCTTTCCCTTCAGGGCCCCATAGATCGTGTAATCGTAGGCGCTGATCTTTATGATGGCGGGCAGGCCGGGGTAGATATCTGCCCGATCGCGGGGGGAAATGCGGCCCTCCACGGCAACGGACAGGTTGTCCGGCACGATCTGTGCCAGGGTCTGGCCGGGCTGGACAACGCCGCCGACCGTTGTCACCAGCAGGCGGTTGATGCGGCCGTCGATGGGGGCCACTACACTGGTGCGGCGGGACCTGTCCTGCATGGCGGCAATGGTTTCCTGCAGTTTGGCGGTGGAAATCTGGACGTCGGCTTTTTCTTTTTCCGCGTTGGAGCGGAATTCCAGTTCGATCTCGTTGCGCCGGCGCATATATTCGCTCAGACCGGATTTGTATTGCGGTATCTGGAATTCCAGATCGTTGAGCTGGGTCTTGATCTGTTGCAACTGGGCTTCCCGGTCGAGCAGGCTGTTGCGGGAGGCGGCACCGGATTCCACCAGTCCGCGCAGGCTGAGCACGGCCTGCTCCGTCAGGTCATATTCGCGCTGCTTGTTGATCAGGCGGGTTTCGCGTTCGTTCAGGCCCAGGCTCTGCTGACGGGCCTGATCGGTCACGATCATCAACTGTTCGTTCAGGTTGGCCTTGCGGCGGATGAAGATCTGTTTTTCTGCGGCAACGATTTCGGGATGGGAGGCGGCGATTTCCGGATCGACGGTCATTTCTTCGCGCCCGTTGGCCTCGGCATCAAGGCGGGCCATGCGGACCTTCTGGGCCACCAGTTCGAGCTTCATTCGTTCCAGTTCAGCCAGGTTGAAACTGTTTTCCACGCGCACCAGCACGTCGCCGGCCTTTACCTGCTGGCCCTCGGAAACCAGGATCTGGGAAATTATTCCCCCTTCCATGTGCTGGACGTTCTGGTTCTGCTGGGTGGGGATGACCTTGCCGGTGGCGCGGGTGACCCGGTCGATGCTGGTGGTGCCGGCCCAGACAAAGAAGGCGATGAAGCCCAGAGCCACGACGGCAATGAACATGGTGTTTGCGGAACGGCCGATCCGGTCGATGCGGCGGGAAAAGGGGGCGGCGTGCAGCGTTTGCGTTGCGGAAGGATCGGGATTGTTGTGGACGGTGCTGCTGTGCATTTTCAGACCTTGGTCTGGGGAAATTCTGCCTTGTTTCCTATCAGTTAAGGTTAACCAATTGTTTAAGGGCCCCCCGTAAAAAAGACGGATGCAACTGGGAAGGACCGGGCGGTTGGCGCAGAAAAACCGGCAAGAAAACCGGCAAGAAAACCGGCATGATAATCACCCGGATTCCGGTCAGGAACCGGCCGGTAATGCTGCGCGGGAAGGAGCGGTTTCCGTGCAGGCACAACGGAATCGGTTGCAGGGCGCGTTCGGGGATCGTTCCAAAGGCAATCGCTCCGGCAGGCTGGTGGAGCTTGAGGTGGAGGGAATGGCGCCGGTGATCGCACTCAGCCGGGTGTCTGCTCCCCTTTGCAGGAGTGCGGTACCCGATGAGGACGTGCTGGTTTCCCGTTTCGGGCGGTTGCCGGGGGAAGAAAGCCTTGTGGTTCTGGGAGCAGAGCTTGGGGCTGATTTTTCCGTTTCGGTGCTCAAGCCGCGGGCTTTGCGCCGGTGCCGTGGGCCATTTGTCTGCCTTTTGCCTGATGGCAGTGCCATTGGGGTACTGGGACGCAACCGGGCGGGAAAGCGGGTCTGTCTTGCCCGGGGTGGCAGGGTACTGCTTGAGGACAGGCAGCTTGCCGGGA
>JALWTJ010000530.1 GCA_027082895.1 Hyphomicrobiales bacterium
GAGATCAAGGGCTATACGGTGGAGGAATGGGACCGGGCGCAGAACATCAATCTGCGCCCCCATTTCTTCACCGCCCAGGCGGTTGCACCGGGAATGGCCCGGGCCGGAGGAGGGGCCATTATCAACTTTTCCTCCATCTCCTACCTGATGGGAGCCGCTGGCTATCTGTCCTACATGAGCGCCAAGGCAGCAATAACCGGCCTGACCCGCGGATTGGCCCGGGAACTGGGGCCGGACGGCATCCGGGTGAACGCCCTTCTGCCCGGCTGGGTACTTACCAAAAGGCAGATGGACCTGTGGGCCACTCCGGAGGCGCTGGCCGCCCATCTGGAACGCCAGTGCCTGAAGGAACATCTGCAGGAACGCGATATCGTGGATGCCACCCTGTTTCTTGCCTCGGGCACGTCCCGCATGATGACCGGGCAGGCCCTCGTGGTGGATGGTGGCGTGGTGGTAACCGGCTGATGGGCAGGCAGCCACAGGCCATGGACGTTTCGTCGTGAGCGTGTTTTCCTCTCCATCCCTGGGCGTTTGCTATTACCCGGAACACTGGCCACCCGAAATGTGGGCACAGGATGCCCGGGAAATGATCCGGGCAGGTATCCGCGTGGTGCGGATCGGCGAGTTCGCCTGGAGCCGCCTGGAACCGGAGCCCGGCCAGTTCGACTGGGCGTGGCTGGACACGGCCATAAAGACCCTTGCCGATGCGGGCCTGAAGCTGGTCCTGTGCACCCCCACCGCAACCCCGCCCCGCTGGATGCTGGACCGGTGGCCCGACATGTTGGCAAGAGACGAGAACGGCCATGTCCGCCGCTTCGGCTCGCGGCGCCACTATTGCTTTTCCCATGAAGGCTACAGGGGGGAATGCGCCCGCATTGCCGGTGAACTGGCCCGCCGCTATGGCCGGCACCCCGCAATTATCGCCTTCCAGATCGATAATGAATATGGCTGCCACGATACCACCCTTTCCTGGTCCGATGCGGCCCGTGACGGGTTTCGCCAATGGCTGGCCGGAAAATACGGGACCATCGCCGCGCTGAACCGGCGCTGGGGCAATGTTTTCTGGTCCATGGAATACCAGGCATTCGACCAGATCGAGTTGCCCCATCTCACGGTGACCCAGCTTAACCCGGCCCATGTGCTGGATTTCAACAGGTTCAGTTCGGATCAGGTGATCGCCTTCAACCGCCTACAGTGCGATGCCCTGCGCCCCCATACCGATTGCCCCCTGCTGCACAATTACATGGGGCGCATCACCAGCTTTGACCATTTTGCCCTTGGCCGGGATCTGGATATTGCCACCTGGGATTCCTATCCCCTCGGCTTTCTGGATGATCGCTCGGGCCGCCCGCAGGATTTTCGCGATCGGTTCCTGCGCCAGGGAGACCCGGACTTTCAGGCTTTCCACCATGATCTGTATCGCAGCGTGGGCCGCGGCCGCATGTGGGTGATGGAACAGCAGCCCGGGCCGGTGAACTGGGCCCCCCACAACCCGGCCCCCGCCCCGGGCATGGTGCGCCTGTGGACCCTTGAGGCCATCGCCCATGGGGCGGAAATCGTCAGCTATTTCCGGTGGCGGCAACTGCCCTTCGGGCAGGAACAGATGCATGCAGGGTTGAAACGGCCGGACAATTCCCCCGCTTCCGTGCTGGCGGAAATTGCCTCCCTTGCCGATGAACTGCGTGACCTGCCGCGCGATGACGCCCCCGATGCCCGCATTGCCCTGGTGCTGGATTATCCGTCGGCATGGGGCTGGCAGGCCCTGCCCAACCGGACAGGGGCAACCCCCGAGAATGCAACGGACGGGTTCGATTATTTTTCCCTTGTCTATGATTTTTATTGCGCCCTGCGGCAGATGGGCCAGACCATCGACATCATTTCTCCGGAATGTACCGATCTGTCCGCCTATTGCTGCGTCATCGCCCCGGCCCTGATGCATGTGCCCGAATCGTTCGCCCACGCTCTGGCCGGGGTGCGCGGCCCGGTTCTTGTCGGCCCCCGTGCCGCTTTCCGGACCGCTGACATGCGCATTCCTGATGGGCTGCCCCCTTCGGTTCCATGGCTGGACTGCCGGATTACCCATGTTGAAAGCCTGCCCGCCAACACCCCCGTTCCTCTTGAGGGGGCGGGCAGCTTCCAGTACTGGTTCGAGCATGTCCATACCCGCATGCCCGTGCAGGTGCGAACCCGGGAGGGGGCGGTGGCCCTGACCGGCCACAATGATCGCTATTACCTTGCCGGCTGGCCCGACGCACCGGCTCTGCGCGGCATCCTGACCCGCCTCCTGTCCCCTCTGCCGCTGACCATCGAAAACATGCCCGAGGGCCTGCGTTCGCTGGACACGCACCATTTCCGTTATCTGTTCAACTATGCCGCTACGCAACAGACATGGAACGGGCGCACATTTCCGCCCGCCAGCGTGACCCGAATGCCACGCCACCCCGCACGTTCATCCTCCCGCAGTGGACAGGGGGATACGCACTCTTGACTCTTCTCCCCGGCCTTCTACTGTCGGTTGCGGGGGAAGGCAGGGATGGTGTTTTGAACAAATCGGTAGAGATTGACACGGGCGGGATATCTCCCCTGCCCAGACCGGGTGCACCCGTTTCGCCCGAGGAACTGATCCGGGGATTTACCGATAATCAGTGGTATTGCCATGTGGCGCGCCAGACCGTGTTCTTCAGCGCCT
>JALWTJ010000531.1 GCA_027082895.1 Hyphomicrobiales bacterium
CCCCCACACGCCAGCCAGCCCCAGCCGGAATGCCTCCCCCAGCGCATCCATTTCGCCCAGGCGCTCGGCACTGCCGGCAAACGCACGCGCAAGATCGGCGATCCGCTCCGTTTCGTCGGCTGCATCCTTGCCCGACTGTGCGCGAAAGGCCCACACCAGAAAGATACCGTCGTTGCGGCAACTGCCAAACAGCATGGCAGCCCGTATCCAGTCCGAACAGGTGTCCGCATCCCGGACATGCCCCCATTCCACCGCCTGCTCCAGCCCATGGGAAAAGGCAAAGGCCCCCACCGGAAAGGCCGGCGACAGCCACTGGTTCAGCTTCAGCCGCCAGTTCAGGGCATTCCCCGGCCCACTCTCCTGCACCGTTTCTTCCCCCTCAATGGGAATGGCCATGGGTCCGCCCCTGTCCATATGCCCCGCCCTCCGGGGTAAAGGGGGCCGAAATCTCCCGGACCCCGGCCCCCAGCTTTTCCAGCATTTCGGCCAGCACATGATCCTTTCGGATCAGCAGGCGATTTTTTGCGATCTGACAGGGCGCATGCCGGTTGCCGATATGCCAGGCCAGCCGCGGCAGAGCGGAACCGGTAATTTCCAGCAATGCTTCCTCTGCCGCAATCACGCCAATCAACCGCCCATCCGCCAGTTCCAGCGCATCCCCATGTTCCAGCGATGTGGCATGGGGCAGGTCCACCAGAAAACGCTCGCCCTTGTCCGTATGCAAAACCTTGCGGCGCACAAAACGCGCGTCATAGGCAAGGGTGACACGATCAGCCTCCCCACTCCAGTTTCCGGCACGATGAAGGGTGCATGCGCTTGGAAGCGACACCTCCCCTTTTTTCTCTGAATCAGCCAAGGGCATTTCGCGCTTTCCTCCCTCCGTCAAACTTTCCTCCCCCGTATGCGGGGGAGAGCTACGGCACCATGCCAGCGTTCATTGCCCCCGTTTGCCTTTCGGCCCTATCAACGTTCCTCCCCCCGCTTGCGGGGGGAGGTCAGGAGGGGGGAGGTCAGGAAGGCACGCACGCAGAACCTCCATCACTCTGATCAGCACCCCATCCATGTTTTCCAGAACTTCATTGTTCCAGAACCGCAGCACCTTGAACCCCTGCTCCTCGATGTATGCCGTGCGACTAACGTCATATTCTTCCGTCGCACCATGCTGCCCCCCGTCCACTTCGATCACCAGCCTGGCCTCATGACTGAGGAAGTCGGCGATATAGGGACCGACTGGAGCCTGTCGGCGGAACTTTGCCCCGAGCTGTTTGCCCCGAATTTTCTGCCACAGGGCACGTTCGGCATCCGTCAGGTTCGCGCGCAAGGCACGGGCCCGGTCCCGTTGACGTTTGCCGGAGCGTATCATGGCCGACGCCCCCACCCAACCCTCCCCCGCATACGGGGGAGGGCTACGGCTTTGCACCGGGGTGTGTTGCCGATTTTCATGTGCCCGCCTCGCTCAACAGATAATTGGCAATCGCGCTGCAAGTTACAAGCATGAACCGGGCTTCAGATTCACCGACTCCTGGCTGATTTTCTTTCGCGGCATGTCTCACAGTATCACTGCTCCAGCCATAAAGTTTGCTTACGCCTGTGGAAAAGGCTTCGTGCACTTTTCCCTGATTTCGGAGTTCCTTCACTGCCGCCCCTAACTTGGCACTTTCATCGCCCACCACCAGCCGAGCCGCAGCTTCAACGGCAGAAATAGCCTCCTTGACGGCATTCCGATAATCCGGAGTCTTACGGTCCGAATAAAGGGAAAGAGCCTGTTCAAGATGCTTTTTCACAATGTCGGGACCTTCAAGTGCTTTCTCCATTTCGGAAACCTCCAATTCCGATGTGATTGGCGCTAGAACCCCCTTAACGAAGCGATAAGGTGATTTCTCACGTTCAAGGATGCGGTTCGAATCTGACCAAAAAGTTTTTCGCTTCGACCGCTCCACAACCGCAGCAGCCACAAACTCAAGAAAATCAAAAGGTTCGGGAAATTCAGATTTCAGAAAAAAAACCTTAATTACATCCATTTGTTCCAAAGGTGTATCGGGGCGGTTACCGACTGGCTTCTTGAAATATGAGTCCCAAACGACCTTGGTTGCATTACCAAACAGACTATCCATGTTAGATTTTCTCAGAAGTTCATAGAAAGTTTCTTCTACCAAATTCCAAAGACGTGCTTTCAGTGCGTCATCGACTTCCTCAAGCCCCATCATAGGTTTGGGTTTTTTGTAGCCTAGTCGTTCCGAAAACCGCATCTCCCCCCCTCAATACATGAAATACCGCTGCGCCATGGGCAGCACCGCGGCCGGTTCGCAGGTCAGCAATTCCCCGTCGGCGCGCACTTCGTAGGTTTCCGGGTCCACCTCCATTTTCGGGGTGGCATCATTGAGCACCATGGAGGCCTTGGAAATTCCCCCCCGCGTGTTGGAAACCGCCAGCGTCGGCTTGGCCAGCCCCAGCCTTTGGCCAATCCCGGCGGCCTGTGCCGCCCCGGAAACGAAGGTGACGCTGGTGGTGGCCAGACTGCTGCCAAACGCGCCGAACATGGGCCGGGAATAAACCGGTTGCGGCGTCGGAATAGAGGCATTGGGATCCCCCATCTGCGCCAGAACAATCGTGCCCCCCAGCAATACCATTTCCGGTTTCACCCCGAAAAATGCCGGATCCCACAGCACCAGATCGGCCCGCTTTCCCG
>JALWTJ010000532.1 GCA_027082895.1 Hyphomicrobiales bacterium
AATCTTCTCGTCAAGGGTTTTTGTCAGCAGGCTGGGAACCTTGATGTAGATCATCGCCCCGACAAAGATGAAAAAGGCAACGGTTGCCCAGAAAGTGTTATCAAGTTCCATCAGACAATCCCCAACCTATTCCTTCAATACCGATCGAACGGCCGTTTTCGCGTCCCGGAGCGTAACCTTGCCCGACAGCTTGGAAACAAGGGCAACCGCCGTTTCCGCGGCTATCTTGTCCACGTTTGCCAGCGCCTCCGACTTGGTGGCGGTGATCCGTTCCTCGGCTTCGGCCACCTGCCGGGACAGGTCCGCTTCCACCTTGCGGCGCTTTTCGTCCATGTCGGCCTTGATCTTGCTGCGGGTTTCATCCGCAATGGCATGGGCCTTGGCCCGTGCCTCGGCCAGTTCTTCCTCGTAAGTGGCGATGGCCTGATCGGTCATCTGCTTGAGCCGTTCCGCTTCGGCCAGATCCCCTTCGATCCGGTCACGCCGGACCTCCAGGATTTCACCGATACGGGGCAGCGCGATGCGGCTCATCAGGATGTACAGCAGGCCGAACGTCACCGCCAGCCAGAACAGTTGCGCACCATAGGTCGAACTGTCGAACGGCGGAAACGTCCCCGATTCGCCATGGGTTTCCGCAACCCCGATGGCCTGGTCCATTTCATTGGTCAGCTGTGTTGCCTCGACGGGGTTGCCCTGTGCATCCACTGTTACCACATGCTCGCCGGCGGGCGCCGTGCCGGTTTCGGCCTGAGCGATCAGAATGCCGTGCGGGGCGAGCGGGTCAAGAAGAGGGCTTGCCAGAGGAGTATTTGCCAGAGGGGTGCGTGCCATGGGTTTTTCCTGTCTGCGCGTTCATTGCCGGCCAATGCCGGCATTGGACATGTCCGGAAAGAACAAGGATGCTTGAAGCGAACACACAGGGTTCGTTTCAGGCGCTCCGGACAATCGCGGGGGGTGCGTACTGCGTCAGAGTACGAACAGCAGCAGAAGGGCAACCAGCAGCGAGAAAATGCCCAGGGCCTCGGTCACGGCAAAGCCGAAGATGAGGTTGGTGAACTGGCTGGCAGCTGCTGCCGGATTGCGCAGGGCGCCGGACAGGTAATTGCCGAAAATGATGCCCACGCCAACACCGGCGCCGCCCATGCCGATACATGCAATGCCCGCACCGATCAGTTTAGCTGCATCTGCTTCCATTTTAGTCTCTCCTTGAGGTGATGGATAAATTCCGTTGGATTGAAGGGGATACCGGGTCCACTCAGTGGCCGGGATGAATGGCGTCGTTGATATAGACGCATGTAAGGATGGTGAACACGAAGGCCTGCAGGGCCGCCACCAGGAATTCCAGTCCCGTCAGGGCGATGGTCATGCCCAGGGGGAGGATGGCCCCCAGGGTGCCGATGAGCCCCAGCCCCGTGAGGGAAACGACGAAGCCGGCAAACACCTTCAGAACGATGTGACCGGCCAGAATGTTGCCGAACAGTCGCAGGGACAGGCTGACCGGGCGCGACAGGAAGGAAAGGATTTCGATGGGAACCACCAGCAGCAATACCGGTCCGGGAATGCCCGAGGGAACGAACAGCTTCAGAAAGCCCAGCCCGTTGCGATAGATTCCATAGGTGATGACAATGGCCATCACCAGCAGCGCCAGGGCCGCCGTAATGATCAGGTGGCTGGTCACGGCAAAGAAATAGGGAAACATGCCGAACATGTTGGCCATCAGAACGAACGTGAACAGGGTGAACACGAACGGGAAGAAGCGCATGCCTTCGGTCCCGGCCGAATTGCGCACCATGTTGGCCACGAATTCATAGGCCATTTCCGACACCAGCTGCAGGCGGGAGGGAACGAGCCCCCGGCCGCGCGTGGAAAGAATGAGATAACCCGCAATCAGCACCACGGTCAGCACCATGAACAGGGCCGAATTGGTGAAAACCAGGTGAAAGCCGCCCGTGCCGTCGCCCTCGGAGCCGACACTGCCAAAGGAAAAGAGCTCGGTGATGCGAAATTGGTGAATGGGATCCGTGCCAGCCAATGTTCAAGTGCCTTTCTAGCGCCTAGTAATCGTCATCGTCCTCATCAACCGGCACCAGCTTATCCGGGTCCGGCACCGGGGCATTGGCGTTCATTTCCGCCGCGGCCCGCGTCACGTTGAGCACCCCGGCGGCAAACCCCATCATCATCAGCACGATCATCAGGATCGGTCGCGTGCCGAAGAGGGCGTCCAGCGCCAGTCCCAGGGCTGTGGCAACGATAACCGCTGCCACGAATTCCGAAGCCATCCGGAAAGCCCGCCCGGCGCCCGTCAGTTCCCTCTGACGCATGGCCGCCGCTGCTGCAACCCCGGGTCGCTTGCCTTTGGCGCGGCGGATCCTGTCACCCAACGCGCCGGTTTCCGACCGGACCGAGCCTGTACCGGGCTGCTTCGCAGGTTTCGAATCAGCCATGCAGAACATCACTCCCGTCAGCCCTGAACCTTCTGGGAGGTGCCCCCCAAAGTCGCCGGAACAATAGTGTCAGTGTATTTCAGTGTCAAGCAATGCTGTGATTGGGTAAGTGTTTGAAAACATTGAAAAATTCACATTAATTCTGCCCGTCATTGCCCCATGTCCCCCGGATTCGGCAATTGGGGGAATGCCGGTCAGGCCGACGCCTGCACGGCCTGGGCCGTGGCAAGGTCCACCGAAA
>JALWTJ010000533.1 GCA_027082895.1 Hyphomicrobiales bacterium
TGCACCAGATCGCAGGCCAGATCCGAGTCGTGACACAGGACGTAGGCATATTTGAGCATGGAGCCCATGGCCTTCTCCACCTCCTGCCGGCACACGATCATGGGGCTGACCTTCCCACGTAGCAGTTTAGTCTGAGGGCTGTTACATAAATACAGAAAAGAAGAAAATGGCTTTTCAAGATGTTGCACCCGTTCCCTGAACCAAAATATCAGGATACATCAGGGAGGAAACACCAGTGACCTATCTCCAGACGCGCCAACCACAATATGCTGGCCAGCCGCAGCCTGAAATTTCCTCCCCGCATGCGAAACATGACAAATGTCTTTGACATATGTCAAACAGATTCCTAAAAAAAAACGGCATGTGCGGCGGAGCCTGCCGGGAAACGGCCGTGTCAGGTTGCGGGCATGGTACTGGAATCAACAGTTTGCAGGCTTGCCGGTTTGCGAATCGGAATCTGATGCAACAACCGAATCGGCCTCGGGGACAACAGCAAAGCCGCTCATGCGCCGTGTTCCCAGGTAGACCAGAAAGCGCTGCTGCATCTCCCGGGTGTGTTCACGGGCGCAGTGCTCGGCTTGTTCCGCATCCTGCCGGGCAATGGCATCAATGATCTGAACATGTCCCCCCGCCAGTTCCGGGGGCAGGACATCATCATAGGACTTGAAATAAAGCCGCAGAAAACGCCGCCCATCATCCAGCAGCCGGGCATAGGCTTCTTCCAGATAGGAGTTGTTGGCTGCCCGTGCGATGGCGACATGGAAATCCCTGTTGCTCAGGATCATGCCCAACACATCGTTGCGGGCAACGCACGCCTCGAAGCGACACTGCGCCTCGCGGATCCGGTCCAACCCCTCCGCGGTGCGACTGGTTGCGGCCAGTCGGGTTGCCGCCCGCTGCAGCAGGTCGAGGGCGTCCACATATTGAGGAAATTCCTCGATCCTGAGCGGGGCGACAATGGTGCCCTTGTTGGGCAGGGTCTGCAGCAGGGATTCAGATACCAGACGCACCAGCGCCTCGCGTACCGGGGAACGGGATACGTCAAACCGGCTGGCAAGGCTGGATTCGTCCACCAGCTGGCCCGGCGCCATGCGCAGGGACAGAATATCGTCGCGCAAGGTTTCATAAATGGTCAGGGCGCCGTATCCGCGCGGTTTTTTGGGGGAAGCGGTCACTATCTGCTCCAGGGTTGCTGTTCAATTTTTGCCGTATGCGGGCAAATATCCCATCCCCGCACCTTGAACTCAAGGAAAATATCCTCTACACGTTAACTTGTATGCAAATTGTCGGCAAGATTGCTAGCGCTTTTTCAACCGGTTATGGGAGACGGGCATGCGGTTCGAGGGAATTTATACGCCCATCATTACGCCCTTTTGCGCAGATGGCAGCATCGACTGGGAGCGTTTTGGAGAGGTCATAGACTGGCAGATCGCCAACGGGGCGGCTGGCGTGGTGGTGGGAGGATCCACCGGTGAGTTCTATGCCCTGAGCAAAAAGGAGCGCATTCAACAGTTCGAGTATGCCATCAAGCGGATCGACGGCCGCATCGAGATGATGGCCGGGGTCAACGACATACGGGCAGAGGAATGTCTGGACATCACGGCTGCTGCCCGGGATCTGGGGGCCGGCTCCCTGCTGGTTGCCGCTCCGCCCTACTCCCTTCCTTCCGAAAAGGAACTGGCGGCCCATGTGCTGGCCATCGACAAGGTCGCGGACCTGCCAATCATGCTCTACAATTATCCCGGTCGCACGGGAGTGATGATGGGAAAGGAATTTCTCGCCCGCGTCTGTCAGAGCGCCAACATTGCGGGCATCAAGGAGAGCAGCGGCGACTATGGGCGCCTGCCGATGCTGGCGCGTGAATTCCCATCAATCGAACTGGTTGTGGGAGGCGAGGAGCAGGTGCTTGAATTTGCCGCCTGGGGCGCCCGGGCCTGGGTCTGTGCCACCGGGAACATCTTTCCTTCCGAATGTGTCCGCTTTCTCGACCTGCTGGCGAACAGGGGAGATTTTGCACGCGGACGCCGGGTAATGAAAGCCTTTCTGCCGCTCATGTCGATTCTTGAGCAGGGCGGAAAATTCCTGCAGTCCATAAAGTACGGCGCCGAACTGCAGGGACGGCCGGGAGGCATGGTGCGCCCTCCCCTCCGGCCCATGAACCGGGCCTTGAAACGGGAAATGGAACAGGTCATCCGCACGACACGGGTTGCGGTCAACGCGCTTCTTGAGGGAAAGGACGGGAACCATGTCTGAATTGCTGAGCAAGGATGAATATACCGCCATTGCTTCCGGGATGCAGTTTCCGGTCAACCCGTTCATCAACGGGGCCTTTCACAAGCCCCGGTCCGGCAAGCGAATGGACAGCATCAATCCGGCCACGGGGGAGCTTCTGGCCCGTGTTGCTGCCTGTGGCGCCGCAGATGTGGATGAAGCGGTCCAAAAGGGGCGTGAGGCGTTTGACGCGGGGCACTGGTCCCGGTGTTCCCCATCCGAACGCAAGGATGTTCTTGTGCGGCTGGCCCGGTTGATCCGGCGCCACCGGCATGAACTGGCGGTTCTGGAATCACTGGAAAGTGGCAAGCCGATCCTTGAATGCGCAATGACGGATTTGCCCGAGACCGTCGAAATTCTCAAATGGCACGGGGAAGCGGCCGACAAGTCCTATGATCAGCTGGCGCCTGCG
>JALWTJ010000534.1 GCA_027082895.1 Hyphomicrobiales bacterium
GGCGCGTTTCTGCACCGACCAGAAATAGGGGTCGGCGGTGGCCGGGTCCAGTTGGGCAAAATGGGCGTTAACCCCTTCGGGGACGGAACTGCCCATGGCCTTGAGCGCGGCATAATCCAGTTGCGAGGCGGCCGTTCCGGACAGGGTCAGGTCCGCTCCTTCGATCTGCATGGAGCCGTTCGACATGTGAGAGAGGGCGCCCAGTCCGTAGTCAAGGCTGGCGTCAAAACCGTCCGGGGCGCCACGGGCAATGAGCAGCTCTGCCGTGTCGGCGCCGGTTAGTTCGCCGACATGCTGGCGGGTGGCTTCATCGGGAATGAAACCGGAAAGCTGGTAACCATCGGCTGAGCGGGTAGCGGAAAATGTGTAGTCTTCAACCATTGCGGGGGTGATATCGGCTGAAGCAAGGGTGAGGCCCAGGGGGAGGTCCGCGGCCAGTGCATCACGAACCCGGACATAGGATTGGGGGGTTTGCGCGGTACCGCTGACACTCAGGGCCAGATCGGCAAGGCTGGCCTGTCCGCTTTCAAGACCGTCGAGCCGGGAGAAGGCAAAGCTGGTGACGCCAAGCCAGTCATCGGTGGGAACGCCGGTCTTGAGCTCCAGCCCCGCGTCGCTGCCGCCGGTGACATCAAGCAGCTGGTCCCGCATGGACAGGCTGGGTACGGCACCGCTCAGGGCGATCTTGCCGTCAACGATTTCCGCCTTGAAATCATAGGGGCTTGCGGTGGGGGCCACGCTGACATCGGAGGTGATGGAGCGCACGCCGTGCAGGCTGGAAATGCTGTCAATCAGTCCTTGTACGGATGCGGGGTCGGTGGTGGTGCCCGAAAGGGTTCCGTCACGGGCATCAAAGCTGATTTTTGCCCATTCTTCAGCGGCAGGGTATTGCGCAGAAATGGCCGCCATGGACCTGTCAGCGAGATCCTTTTCAATGCTGGTTTGTGTGAAAAACAGTGCGGCAAAGGTGCCGATCACCGTTGTAATGATCAAAGGCCAAACCCACTTTGAAATGATGGAACCCATTTTTTCCCCCGTCTGAGACTGATGTGCCTGCTGGATGGCGCCGCTGTTACTGTGCGGGTGTGACCCCGCGCGCATTTCTTGCGGGCACGAACCGGCCGGTTGTTGTTGCCGTGGCCGATGCCACAAGGTGGTTCATTGCCCGTGAAACGGGATTTTCCCATTTCCGAATTTGGTCAGATCATTACAAAAAAAGCCTGTGAATATCCAGTTCTTTTTCATTGAAACACATCGCATGGCACCCGGCAAACGTCCTGAAAATGCCGAATCTGTTTCCCGTCGGGTGATTCGTTCCAACCGTTATTGCAACTCTTTGGGGCGCAAGCAGGATGGCGATGGAAATCGGCGTGGTGCCGCATCAGGTCGTGGCGATATAGTCGCGAATTTCCTGGGCTTCCCGTTCCACTTCGGCAATGCGGTATTTCACCACGTCGCCGATGGATATGATGCCGATCAGCTGATCGTTCTCGACGATCGGAATGTGGCGAAAGCGGCCATTGGTCATCTTTTCCATCACCAGGGCGACTGTATCGGAGCGGGTGCAGGTGACCAGTTTTCGTGTCATGCAGGTCTGCACGCTGTCCGACAGGGCCTTGCCACCGGCGGCAGCCATGATGCGCACGATATCCCGTTCGGAAACGATTCCGGCCAGTTTGTCGCCATCGCAGATCAGAACCGTGCCGATGCGGTTTTTGGCAAGGGTTTCGCATGCCTGGGCGAGGGTTGCGGTCACGGGCAGGGTGATATTGGGGGTTTTCTTGGTTTCGAGTATTGCAGAAACAGTCATCTGTCAGGCCTTCCATATGGTTGGTTGTCCGGCAAACTGAACAGTGTTTGCACTTTCCATCATAGCGGATTTTGCCCTAGGTTGAAATATCAGGGAGATGGATGACCCTGCAGAGCGGGTGTTTGGGGTCGTGCCCTGAACCCTGTTGTGCCGGGGCTGCCGGAAGGATCCGGGGGAGGAGGGCCAGGGTGGAGCAATTCGACTATATCATCGTCGGGGCGGGTTCTGCGGGCTGTGTGCTGGCCAATCGCCTGTCCGCGGATCTGGGGCGGCGGGTGCTGCTGCTGGAGGCGGGGGGAGAGGACAACTGGATCTGGTTTCATATTCCGGTGGGATATCTGTTTGCCATTGGCAATCCGCGTTCGGACTGGATGTTTCGCACGGTCGAGGAAAAGGGGCTCGGGGGACGGCGACTCAACTATCCGCGCGGCAAGGTTCTGGGAGGGTGTTCGGCCATCAATGCCATGGTCATGATGCGGGGGCAGGGGGCCGATTATGACCGGTGGGCGCAGTCGGGCCTGCCCGGGTGGGGCTGGGACGATGTGCTGCCGGTGTTCCGGGGGCTGGAGGATCATTTTCTCGGGGAATCCGCTACCCGCGGGACCGGGGGCGAATGGCGGGTGGAGGCTATGCGTTCAGACTGGGAAATCCTGCGGGCTATCGGGGATGCGGCGGCACAGATGGGGATTCCCTGGGTTTCCGATTTCAACACGGGCAACAATGAGGGGGTGGGGTATTTCCACGTCAACCAGCGCCGGGGAAGGCGGGTGTCAACGGCGCGCGCCTTTCTGAAGCCGGTCCGGCACCGGCCCAATCTCAAGGTTGAGACCAATGTGCTGGTCGATCGCCTGCAGATTGAGGAGGGG
>JALWTJ010000535.1 GCA_027082895.1 Hyphomicrobiales bacterium
CCTTTGCCTCCATGACCATGGCCGGATTCCGTGGCTCCTTCGACAAGCTGTTTGGCTACGCCAACGTGGTGCGGTACGGGCTTCAGCATCTGGCGGCAGACGGAAATATCGTTCTGGTCAGCGGCTCCCCGGCGCGCCGTTGCCGTCCCGGCCAGATTGCCCTGTCTTCGGTTGGCGGCGCCGTGGAAGCCTTCGTGCGCGGGCTGGCTCCTGAAATTGCCCCGCGGCGCATCAACGTGGTCTCCCCCGGTGTCATCGACACCCCCATGCAGAGCGCCACCGGCAAGGAGCGGGAAGAGCTTTATGCCAGCATGACGCGAAACCACCTGATACCGCGCGCCGGCACATCCCGGGAAGTGGCCGAAGCCATCCTGTTTCTGGCAGGGAACGATTTCGTCACCGGCACCACCATCGACGTGGATGGGGGGTGGCTGCTGACCTGACGTCAGATCGCCTGTGCCAGCTCGAAACCTTCCCGGATCGCCCGTTCGGCATCCACCCCGGCCGCTTTTCTGGCTCCCCCGATCACATGAACAGGAATGGTGGCGTTTTCAAGCTGCGAGCCAAGCGGATCAAAGGGTTGCTGCCCGGCGCACAGGATCACATGGTCGGCCCGGATCCGCCGAGCCTTCCCGTTGACCCGGACATATACGCCCCCGGTATCGATCCGTTCATAGGTAACGTTTCCGATCATCTCCACCCCGCCCAGCTTCATTTCCGCCCGGTGGATCCATCCGGTGGTCTTGCCCAGTGATTTTCCGAATGTGGCACCGCGCTGCAACAGCGTGATGTGCCGTTCGGCCGGCTCCGGTGCCGGGCCTTCCGCCAGTCCGCCCCTGCGGGCCGACCGGGAGGTGCACCACAGGGGATCAACCCCCCATTTCTTTCGGAAATCGGTAATCGGCAGCGGACGGGCAGCATGCTGGTGCAACAGGTATTCGGCCACGTCAAAACCGATGCCCCCCGCCCCGATGATGACCACCCGTCGGCCGATCTCCTGATCGGGGGACAGCGCCACGTCATAGGGCAGAACATGGGGCAGGTGCACGCCCGGAATGTCGGGCACCCGCGGCGCCACACCGCTGGCAAGCACCACCCGGTCAAACCCGGAAGCAAGCATGGGCGCATCAGCGCGCCGGTTGCAATGAACGGCAACCTTTGCCGCCGCCAGTTCGTTGCGGAAATAGCGCAGGGTTTCGTCAAACTCTTCCTTGCCCGGAATGCGCCGGGCCAGATTGAGCTGCCCGCCAATGTGCCCTGACGCTTCGAACAGGGTGACATTGTGCCCCCGTTGCGCCGCGCCAAGCGCAAAGGCCAGCCCGGCCGCCCCGGCTCCCACAACGGCAATTCTTTCCGGCCCGGGGGCCATGGTTTGGGTAAACTCGGTTTCCCGGCAGGCGCGCGGATTGACCAGGCAGGAACTGGTCTTTCCCGAAAAGATATGGTCGAGGCATGCCTGGTTGCAGGCAATACAGGTGTTGATGCGCCCGGATTGTCCGGCCTTCGCCTTGCGGACGAAATCCGGGTCCGCAAGAAACGGGCGCGCCATGGAAACAAGGTCCGCCTGTCCGGACGCCAGAACCTGCTCGGCCTGCTCCGGCATGTTGATGCGATTGCACGCCACCACCGGAAGGTTGACATTTTTCTTCAGACAGGCCGTCAGATCCCGCCATGCGCCCCGCGGGGTGGCCTGGGCAATGGTGGGCACCCGGGATTCATGCCAGCCGATACCGCTGTTGATGATATGAACGCCCGCCTGTTCGAGGGCTTGCGCGAGGGCAACCACCTCTTGCCATTCACTCCCCCCTTCCACCAGGTCAACAAGGGACAGGCGGAACATCAGGATGAAATCCGGACCAACCGATTCGCGTGTCTTTTCAATGATATGCAGGGGAAAGCGGAATCTGTTGGCAAGGGAGCCCCCCCAGCGATCCGTTCGCCGGTTGGTGCGGGGTGCCAGAAACTGGTTGATCAGGTAGCCTTCGCTTCCCATGATTTCCACCCCGTCATACCCCGCCTGCTGCGCCCGCAGGGCACAGTTGGCGAAATCCCCGATGGTGTTCACGATGTCCTCGTCATCCATTTCCCGCGGCGTATGCGGGTTGATGGGGGCCTGAAGGGGCGAGGGGGCCACAAGATCCGGGGACAGGGCATAACGGCCTGCATGCAGGATTTGCAGCAGGATCCTGCCATCATGGGCATGCACGGCATCCGTGACCCGGCGATGAAGAGGCAGGCTGGCATCCGTGTCCATCCGTCCGAAACACCCCTCCGGCCCCGGACGGCCAAGGCTTCCCTCAAGGTTCGGAGATATGCCACCGGTGACGATCAGTCCTGCGCCACCCCGGGCCCGCTCGCCATAAAAGGCGGCCAGCCGTTCCCCGGTCATGTCCGTTTCTTCCAGTCCCGTGTGCATGGAACCCATGATCAGCCGGTTGCCGAGGCGGGTAAACCCAAGATCAAGTGGAGTAAACAGGTGCGGGTAGGGCATGGGGGGATGTCTGTCTTGTCATGAAAGGGGCGCTGGGTGCGGCGGGCGTGGAACGGTCAGGAGGGGCGAATCGATACAGCAGGTGTATGCCGTCAATGCCCATGAAACCGGATGTGTTCATGTCTGCGCAGCCGCTTCAAAATCCGCTGCTGCCCTATCGCTGAGTTTGCTGCAGCCGAACTG
>JALWTJ010000536.1 GCA_027082895.1 Hyphomicrobiales bacterium
GTCACCCTCTGAAGCCGCATGGGAAACGCTGGCAACGGCCCCCACCAATTGCTGCATGGCCTGGTTGCGGGCCTGGTTCTCACTCTGCAACTGGCTCTGCTGTTCGCTCATGCTGACAATCTTGAGACTGTTGTCACGGAAGACACGAATGGCACAGGCCAGCATGTCCAGTTCCTTCCAGAACCGGGAAGCCGTAATGTTGGCTTCCATATTGCCTTCGGACAATTCCTTGACCCCGACCGCCAGCCGGGAAAATTGCCGCAGCACGAAAAAGGCAAAGAAGATGGCCATGGAAACAAAAGAGGCAATAACGATGGCCGACGCAATCAGCATGATGGTGTTGCGCCGGTCTGCCTGTGCCTGCCCCGCCTTCATCAGTTCATGGGTTGCCATGTCGCGGCGCTCTACCGCCGCCAGTGCCACCTCCCGCATCTGGGAAACACTGTCCTGAATGGTCTCGGCCGTGGCATCAAAATCGCTCATATGCGCATTGCCCCCGGCCGGCCCTTCCGCGATATAGGCGTTGGCCATGGACAGTCCGGCAGCAAAATAGGGATCATATACCTTCTGAACGCCGTCCAGAACCGGCAGCAATTCCCCGATGCCCAGCTTGGTCGCCGCCTCCTTTGCTGCGGCAATATCATCGGGCAGACGCGCGGCATAGGTGCGGGCCACATCGATACCATCATTCAGCCCGTCAAGCCCCCGCGTTGCCGAAATGTCGGTCAGCCATTGCTGGGTCTGGACCACGTCAAGCTGAATGTTGCGCATGGCTTCAAACAGCTGGGTCTGAATATCGGCATCCTCCAGCACACCCATGAACTGGCGCATGCTGGTTTCTTCACCCTGCTTCGTGTCCAGATAAATATAGGCATTGACGCCCGCAATCAGGATCGTCAGAACCACGGAAAACAATATGGTAAAGTGGGAAAGTTTCATGTCAGGCCCCGAATTCTCAAACAATTGGAGACCATGGTTAAGCAAATATACTTACAAAGCGTAAAATGCCGGAATATTAACACTATCTTATATATTTTTTGCCCGCTGAATTGAACACGCGGCCATGGCAACCGAAACGGAATTGATTCCTATTTTTCCTGTTATTTCAAATCGTTGGCCGGTACCGAAATGTTTCCGCCCGGCTCAAAAGTCCCGGTATGCTCCCGAGCTGAAAAAAATACCGGGAATGCCCAAAAGGCCCGATAAACAAGCAAAGGGCCGCTCCAGAAAGGGAGCGGCCCGTTCAAATATCAACAGGAATGGAATGCCCGGAAACAACGCGCCTCAGTTGGCGGTCCCCTCACCCAGCGTTGCCGCTTCCATCAGCAGGTTCTTCCAGCCATCCAGCATGTTCTGGGCCGTATCCTTGTCCGCCATGCTGTCGGCATTTTCCAGATCGCTCTGGGCCGCCCGCATTGCCGCTTCGATCTCAGAACGATCAAAATCGGCCCCCGTGCGTGCCTGTTCGGCAAGAATGGTCACCCCTTCGGGTGAAATGTCGGCAAATCCGCCCTGAACATAAAAGGTTGCCGTTCCCGAAGAACGTTCCACCGTCACGAAACCGGGCTTCAGGGTGGTCATCAGCGGAGCATGTTCCCCCATGACCGTGAAATACCCCTCCTGACCGGGGACCGATACGGACCGGGCTTCCTCGGACAGCACCAGGCTTTCCGGCGAAACGATATCGATCTTGATACTCTCAGCCATTCCATGGCCTCCCGTTCAATATCAGGCCGCTTCCGCCGCCAGTTTCTGAGCCTTGGCCACCGCATCCTCGATGGTTCCCACCATGTAGAAAGCAGCCTCCGGCAGATGGTCATACTCACCATCGATCAACCCGGCAAAGGCCCGGATGGTATCTTCCAGTTCCACGAACACCCCGGAAGTACCGGTAAACACTTCGGCCACGAAGAAAGGCTGGCTCATGAAACGTTCCACCTTGCGGGCACGAGCCACGACCAGCTTGTCCTCTTCACTCAGTTCATCCATGCCCAGAATGGCAATGATGTCCTGCAGGCTCTTGTAGCGCTGAAGAATTTCCTGCACCCCGCGGGCAACCCGGTAATGTTCTTCCCCGACAACAGCCGGATCCAGCAGGCGGGACGTGGAATCAAGCGGATCCACGGCCGGATAAATGCCCTTTTCCGAAATGGCCCGGTTCAGCACCGTGGTGGCATCCAGATGAGCAAAGGAGGTGGCCGGCGCCGGGTCGGTCAAGTCGTCGGCGGGCACATAAACGGCCTGCACCGAGGTGATGGACCCCTTGGTGGTAGTGGTAATGCGTTCCTGCATCTGCCCCATGTCCGTGGCAAGGGTCGGCTGATAGCCCACCGCCGAAGGAATGCGGCCCAGAAGCGCGCTCATTTCCGAACCGGCCTGGGTGAAGCGGAAGATATTGTCCACGAAGAACAGCACATCCTGCCCCTGATCGCGGAATTCCTCGGCAATGGTCAGCCCGGTAAGAGCAACACGGGCACGGGCTCCGGGAGGCTCATTCATCTGGCCGAACACCAGCGAACATTTGGAGCCTTCGGTGGATCCATTGTTTTCCCTGGGATCCTTGTTCACGCCGCTTTCGATCATTTCATAGTAAAGGTCGTTGCCCTCGCGGGTACGTTCCCCCACCCCGGCAAACACCGAATAGCCACCATGGGAGTTGGCCACATTGT
>JALWTJ010000537.1 GCA_027082895.1 Hyphomicrobiales bacterium
CCCTGCCTCGTGGATCACAACGGCATTCAGCCCACCCGCGTTGGCAAGCTGCCCTCTCAGCTCACATCCATCATGCAATTGTCCATCAACGTGCAGCGCCAGGTGGTGGAGGCGGCCCTGACCGGAAAGAAGGAACATATCCGCTATGCCGCCATGCTGGACCCCCATACCGCCGCTGAACTCAATCTGGACCAGATATGGTCCCTGGTCGATGACCTGATTGTCGCCCACGGGGACCTGCTGCCCACCTATTCCTGAACATTTTAAAAAAAACTCGTGAACAAGCAAAAGGAATACTGTTCCGATGAAAAACTTCTGTTCTGGTTTTGGTGTTGCGGCGCTGCTCCTTGTCGGTGGAAACTCGGGGGGAGCCAGTGCCGCTCCGGCGTGGGTGCCTGCCCTCGGCGATACATGGCAGTGGCAGCTGACCGGCGATCTCAACACCGGTTACGACGTCAATGTCTATGATATCGACCTGTTTGATACCCCCCAGGGAACCATTGATGCGCTGCACGCGGCAGGGCGTCGCGTGGTATGCTATTTTTCTGCCGGCTCCGTGGAAAACTGGCGCGATGATTTCTCCCGTTTTGCCGAATCCGACAAGGGAAAGCCCCTGGAAGACTGGGAGGGGGAACGCTGGCTGGACACCGGGTCACAAAATGTTCGCGCCATCATGCGCGATCGCATGAAACGGGCCGCCGACAAGGGGTGCGACGGTGTGGAGCCGGACAATCTGGACGGCTACCAGAACGAATCCGGCCTGCCTCTGACACAGGAAAGTGCTCGTGATTTCGAACACTTTCTGGCTGCAGCCGCCCACGATCTGGGCCTTGCCATCGGCTTGAAGAACGACACCGACAACGTGGCCGCCATGGCAAAAATCTATGATTTCGCCATCAACGAAGAGTGCTTTCAATACGAAGAATGCGACGTATATACCGCCTTCACCAGTCTGGGAAAACCGGTATTTTCAGCCGAGTATGAAGACCGGTTTCTGGAAAACACCGATGGTGCCCGCGACGCCTTGTGCGCTGCCGCCCGGAGCAGGAATCTGCATACGCTGGTTCTGTCCTGGGATCTGGATGACAGTGTGCGCATTTCCTGCGACGAAACCGGCCCCCAATAGGAGCTTTGCTCAGGCCGCATCCTTCTGACCGGCTTCACATCGCAGCAGCATGCCGAACAGATCCCGGGGAGTGTCCGGGTCCGCCAACAGGTCCAGTTCCTGGTAGAGGTCGGTGCCCGCTATCTGCTCCCGGACATAGCGCAGGGCGGAAAAATCCTCGATGGCAAAGCCCACGCTGTCAAACAGGGTAATCTGGTCGGCGCTGGTGCGCCCCGGCTTGCTGCCATTCATGACTTCCCACATTTCGGTTACCGGATGATCTGCATCCAGTTGCTGCAATTCGCCCTCGATGCGGGTCTGGGGCGCATATTCCACGAACATGTCCGAACGCAGCAGGATATCCTTGTGCAGTTCGGTCTTGCCCGGGCAGTCTCCGCCAATGGCGTTGATGTGAACGCCTGCCCCCACCATGTTGTCGCTCAGGATGGTGGCATATTGCTTGTCGGCGGTCACCGTGGTGATGATGTCCGCTCCCTGCACCGCCGCTTCACCCGAGGAGCAGGCGCGGCATCGGATGCCGCTGTCCGCAAGGTTGGCCATGCATTTTCCTGTTGCCGAGGGGTCGATGTCGAACAGGCGCACCTCCTCGATGCCGCAGATTGCCTTGAAGGCCAGCGCCTGAAATTCCGACTGCGCGCCATTGCCGATCATGGCCATGGTCCGGGCCCCCGCGGGCATGAGATAGCGGGCTGCCAGCGCCGATGTGGCCGCGGTACGAAGGGCCGTCAGGATGGTCATTTCCGAAATCAGCACCGGATAGCCGTTGGTGACCTGGGACAGAACACCAAAAGCAGTGACCGTCTGAAAGCCCCGCTTCATGTTGGCCGGGTGCCCGTTCACATATTTGAACCCGTAAACGTCCCCGTCCGACGTGGGCATCAACTCGATTACTCCTTCGGCCGAATGGGAAGCCACCCGCGGCGTCTTGTCGAACATCTCCCAGCGTTTGAAATCTTCCTCGATGGTGGCGGCAAGTTCCACCAGCACCGTTTCGATGCCACGGCTGAGCACCAGTTTCATCATGTGATCCACCGAAACGAACGGCACGATATTGAGGTTTTTCATGGGACTCATTCTCCACAAAGGGGACGTTTTCAACAGGTTTTTCAATAGCTGCGGGTGGGTCGGTCAAATACCTTGCGCCCCATCAGGGAGGCCGTCAGATCGACCATCAGGCGCGCGGTTTTTCCCCGTTCGTCCAGGAACGGGTTGAGTTCCACCAGGTCCAGGGACGTGACCCGGCCGCTGTCGTGCAACAGCTCCATCACCAGATGGGCCTCCCGGAAGGTGGCGCCGCCGGGCACCGTGGTACCCACGGCCGGAGCAATTTCGGGGTCCAGAAAGTCCACGTCCAGAGAGACATGCAGCAAACCGTCGGCGGCAATCACCCGGTCCAGAAAATCGCTTATCGGTCCGACGATGCCCGTCTCGTCCACCGCTCGCATGTCATGGACGCAGACCTGCCGCGCGATCAGGCGTTCATGTTCGGCCCCATCGATGGACCGGGCGCCAAAGACGCAGATCTGCTGCCCCGCAAGGGG